>DASZMW010000237.1:0-6201 GCA_035551735.1 Humibacter sp.
ATCGCCTCGGAGAGCGACGCGCGCTTCACCGTCGCCTGATTGAGTGAAAATCTGGAATGCGCGCTCATGCGACGACCCCGTTCAGCGCGAGCAGTCCGTTCCAGCGCGCGGCGGCGAGCTCGGGCCGTTCGAGGGCACCGGAGCCGTTCGCAAGCCGTACGATCTGCGAGAGGTGCGGCAGGCTGCGTGCGGAGTGCAGGCCGCCGACCATGGTGAACGACTCCTGATGGCCGTTCAGCCAGCTGAGGAACGCGACACCGGTCTTGTAGTAGAAGGTCGGGGCGGCGAACACCTGCCGGCTGAGCGCTTCGGTCGGGCGCAGGATGCGCTCGTAGGCATCCGCATCGCCGTCGTCGAGTGCGCGGATCGCCCTCGCCGCCACGGGGGCGATCGCCGCGAACGCGCCCAGAAGCGCGTGCGAGAAATGACCCGGCTCGTCGCTCCCGTCGCCGCGGATGAGATCGACGTAGTTGAAGTCGTCGCCGGTGAACATGCGTGCGGTGCGCGGAAGCCGGGCGCGCACGGCGATCTCGGCGTCGGCATCCAGCAGGCTCATCTTCACGCCAGACACCGTGTCCGCGTTGTTCTCGATGATGCGCAGCAGGGTGTCGGTCGCGGCTTTCAGGTCGCCGCCGGGGCCGGCGAAGTAGCCCTTCAGTGCAGGGTCGAACCCCTCGCCGAGCCAGTGCAGGATGATGGGGCCGTTCGCCCGGGACAACACGGCGTCGTACACGCGCTCGTAGTCCGCCGCCGACTCCGCCGCCTTGGCCAGGTGACGGGATGCCATCAGTACGACCCCGGCGCCGGTGCTCTCGGTGAACTCGAGCTGCGAGACGTACGCATCGATGACGGCATCGATCGAGATGACCTCGTCGTCGACGTGGTCGGTGTTCACACCCACGACGAGCGCGCCGCCGACGGATGCCGCCTCCCGCGCACTGCGCGCGATCAACTCGCGCGTCGCCGCAGCGTCGAGACCCATGTTGCGCTGTGCGGTGTCCATCGCGTCGGCCACGCCGAGTCCCTGGGACCACACGTGGTGCCGGAAGGCGAGGGTGGCATCCCAGTCCAGGTCGGCCGGGGCGCCCGGCACGTTCTCGGCGTACGGCTTGGGAATGACGTGGGCGGCCGCGTAGGCGGTGCGGGAGCGCAGCGGCGTCGTCGGCGTGAGCGTCGCCTCGTGCTCGACGAGCGGCTCCGTGCTCACACTGCCCGAGGCATCCAGGAGCAGCAGGTCCGTCATCGCACGACTCCGGCGAGCCGGTCGTGCTCGCCGAGCTGACCGGGCCGATCGAACTTCCCGAGGCTCTCGGCCGTCACCTCCGGCACGTCGACGCGTGCGCCGGTGCGGGAGCTCTCGAGCCCCTTCTCGGCCGTCAGCACCCCTCGGGCACCGGAGAGGAAGTCGTATGGGAACGGGGCATCCTCCGCGACGTGGCGGATGAATTCCTCCCACTGCACCTTGAAGCCGTTCTCGAACACCTCGGTATCGGGCACCTCGTGCCAGTCCGAGGCGTAGTCGTGCGTGTCGGGGATGTCAGGGTTCCAGGTTGGGCGCGGCGTCGCGTTTCGCGGCTGGATCTTGCAGCCGAACAGCCCGACGACGGCGCTGCCGAGCGTTCCGTCCACCTGGAATTCGACCAGTTCGTCGCGGTTCACGCGGGTCGTCCAGCCGGAGTTGAGCTGAGCCGTAATGCCGCCTGCCAGATCGAAGACGGCGTAGGCGGCGTCATCCGCGGTCGCCTTGTACGTGCGGCCTTGTTCGTCGACGCGTTCCGGAATCTCGGTGACGGCACGCGCGTAGACGGACTCCACACGGCCGAACAGGTACTCCAGCACGTAGTTCCAGTGCGGGAACATGTCGACGACGATGCCGCCGCCGTCTTCGGAGCGGTAGTTCCAGCTGGGGCGCTGGGCGGGCATCCAGTCGCCTTCGAACACCCAGTAGCCGAACTCGCCACGCACAGAGAGGATGCGGCCGAAGAACCCGGAGTCGATCAGGCGGCGCAGCTTGCGCAGGCCGGGCAGGTAGAGCTTGTCGTGCACGACGCCGTTCTTGATGCCGGCTTCGTCGGCAAGGCGAGCGAGCTCGAGCGCCTGCTCGAACGACTCGGCGGTCGGCTTCTCGGTGTAGATCGCCTTGCCTGCTGCGATGGCCTTCTTGATGGCGGATGCTCTTGCCTTCGTCACGAGGAAGTCCGCGTACACCTGCCAACGGTCATCCGCCAACGCGGCGTCGAGATCGGTCGTGTAGTGCTCCAGTCCGTGACGCTGGGCGATCTCGGCGAGCTTCGCCTCGTTGCGGCCGACGAGCAGCGGCTCGACCTGCACGCGCGTGCCGTCGGAGAGCTCGACGCCACCCTGCTCGCGGATGGCGAGAATGGATCGCACGAGGTGCTGCCGGTAGCCCATGCGTCCGGAGACGCCGTTCATGATGATGCCGATGGTCGACTCTGACACGGAGGTTCTCTTTCGATCGATAAGGATTTCAGCACGTCTGGAAAGCGCTTACCGGTAAGATAGCAGGCACGATGGAGCGTGTACAGTCGCGCGTGCCGCCCCGCGACCGCAGCCCCATAGCCCAAGCCCAACGGCCCCAGCCGAACGACCGAAGGAGCATCGTGCCCGCCAGAATCACCGTCGTCTCGGGATCGGGGCGCTACGCCGACCCGTGGCATCCCTTCGCAGCCACGTCGGCTCGGGTCGCCGAGATTCTGCGCGATGCCGGTCACGACGTGACGGTGACCGACGACGTGGATGGCAGCCTCGCTGCCCTCGCCGGCCCAGCCGGCCCCACCGGCCCAGCTGACCCCACCGGCCCCACCGACCCGGGTAAGCGCAACCCGGACCTGCTCGTGCTCAACGTGGGCGCCGGCGGCACGCCGGAGGACCGCGCCGTGGTACAGAGCTCCGACGAGCGAGCTGCAGGTCCCCTCTCCGACACGGACGCCGCCACCCGCGATGGCCTGCTCGCCTACCTCGGCCGTGGCGGCGCCCTGCTGGCGCTGCACGTCACGTCGACCAGCTTCGGATTCCTGCCGGAGTGGGAGTCCGCACTCGGCGGCATCTGGCTTCGCGGAACGTCGATGCACCCGCCATACTCGCTCGCCCACATCGAGGTCGCGACGGATGCGCACCCGATCGTGGCAGGCATCCGCGACTTCGACGTGAACGACGAGCGGTACTCGCATCTGCGGGTCTCGCCCGACGTGACCGAACTCGCCTGGCACGCCCTCGACGGCGCTCGTCACCCGGTGCTCTGGGCGCGCGAGCGCGGCTCCGCCCGGGTCGTCTACGACGCCCTGGGTCACGACGCCGCCTCGTACGACGCGCCGGCACACCGCGTGCTGCTGCGCCAGGCCGCCGCCTGGCTCCTCCCCTGACACCTCGCGCAGCGCAGCAAACCGTCGAACCCCCACGGAGCTGTCGAGCCACCCCTCTAATCGCGCGAATATCGTGGTGGGTCGACAGCTTCGTGGGGGCTGGGCGGCTCGGGGTGCCTCAGATCTCTGCGTCCACATGCGCCGCGCTTCCACAGTTCGGGGTTCGACCACCAGGAGCCCTTCCGGGGCGCAGATCATGAAACCATGCCTCGCGCGATCACCCTCGTAGATGTGCCGAGACTGCTTCGGTCTCGCAGCGACCTCATCGAACTCGGGATGTCCGACCGTGCGATTGCGAGAGCCGTCACCCACGGCGAGTTGCACCGCGTTCGACGCGGTTGGTTCGTCTCGCGCCAAGAGTGGGACGATCTCTGGCCGGAGGGAAAGCATCTTGTGCACGTTGTTGCCGTCGCTCGGGACTCGCGCGGGTCTGATCCGGTTCTCGCGGGGGTCTCCGCGGCCGTCCTGCACGAGCTTCCGCTCTACCGGCTCGTCCCGAAGCGCGTCGAACAGCTCATTGCCGACCCGCGTCACGTTCGCAACTCACGAGATGTGATGCGCCACGAAGGCACGCTTCCGAGCACGGACATCACGTGCGTCGGTGGCGTGCGCGTGACAACTGTCGAACGGACGCTGGTCGACCTGGCGCGCACAGTCACGACGGAAGCAGGGCTCTCCGCTGCTGATGCTTCGCTTAGGAAGGCAGCCATTCGACGCAATATCCCCGACGATGACCTCACGGATGCCTGGCGAGAGTCGATGGAGAAGCAGCTTCGTGACGCGCGCGGGCAGCGCGGCATCCGTCAAGCACGCTGGGTGATTGCGTTCGCCGACGGACGGGCGCAACTGCCGGGCGAGAGCGTGAGCCGACTGCAGTTGCACCGGCTCGGGTTGCGCGACGTAGACCTCCAAGTGCGTGTCCCGACTCCAGACGCGGGCAACTACTGGGTCGACTTCGGCCTCAACGAGTTCGATGTCTTCGGCGAGTTCGACGGCGAGGGCAAGTACACAGATGCGGCACTCCGGTCGAACCGGACCATCGAGCAAGTGATGCTGGACGAGAAGCACCGGGAGGATTGGATCCGCGGAACCACCGGTCGCAAAGTCATCCGCTGGAGTAACAAGCACGCCGCAAGCACGACCGCACTCGCGGCCCGCCTCACTTCATTCGGGCTGAAGCTTCCACGATGACCACACCTCGCGCGGCGAGCCACCACATTGCCGCCGATCCACCCCCGAATTCGCGTCAATGCCGTGGTGGCTCGGCAGCAATGTGGTGGCTCGGCGATACAGTGCCGGGTCGACGCCGGCGCTGCGGATGGCAGCGGGGCGGAGCTCCAGGAGAGGAGGGAGGCTCAGGCCCTCGCGTCGTCGACCGCGCGGCGGAAGGCGTACTGCGCATTCGCGAATACCGCATACAGCAGGATGCCCGGCGCGAGCGCCGCCCCGACCACCGGCTGCAGAAGCACCGCCGTGCCGATCAGCGCGACCATCGCCAGGGCGACGAGGCTGAAGTACCAGCGCCGCACGGCAAGGAAGACGGATGCCTTCGCCACCGCCTTCAGCGACGCCCGCTCGAAGACGACGAGGCCTGCAACGACGAACAATGTCGTCGCCACCGAACCGAGGCTGAGCACGACCAGCAGCGGTCCGAGCAGCGGAGCCCACACGGTGCCCGCCATGACTGTCGCGTCGAAGAGCGCGAGGCCGACGATCAACGCCGTCGCGAGCCCGGCGACGAATGCCGTGGCTGCGCGCCGCCGATACCCGCGCCAGAACGCGGCGAACGGACGAGGCGGTCCCTCGCGCAGTGAGCGGAACACCTCGAACGCGCCGGCGAGGGACGGCGCGAGCGTCAGCGAAAGCAGCAGGAAGAACGGCCACGACGCCAACGGGTCGACGGTCACGAACAGCATCGCCGCCAGCGGCAGGTTGAAGACCAGCAGCAGCACGTCGACCATGAGCATCGCGTAGGCGTAGCCGAAGATCGTCTCGACGGTCTCGTGGCGCAGGAAGCGGGCCTTGCGCCGGGGCGCGAGCGCGGTCATCCCTTCATTCCGCTCGTCGCGATGCCGCTGATGAAGTAGCGCTGGCCGAGAAGGAAGATCACCAGGATCGGGATGATCGAGATCACCGATCCGGTCATGATCATCGCGTACTGCGCGGAGTACTGGCCGATGAACGAGCGCAGCCCGATCTGCACGGTCCACAGTTCGTTGCTCGAGAGGTAGATGAACGGCCCCATGTAGTCGTTCCACGTGTTCACGAACGTGAGCAGCGCAAGCGACGCGAGCGCGGGCTTCGACAGCGGCAGGATGATGCGGGCCCAGATTCCGTAGTCGCTCAGACCGTCGATGCGGGCGGCCTCGTTCAGATCGTCGGGAATCGTCATGTAGTACTGCCGCATCAAGAAGACGCCGAACGCGCCGAACGCCTGCAACAGGATGAGCGCGGTGAACGTGTTCGTCAGCCCGACCTTCTGCATGATCACGTACTGCGGGATCATGTACGCCTGCCACGGCACGGCGATCGTGGCGATGTAGGCGAGGAACAGGGCATCCCGTCCAGGGAAGCGCACCTTGGCGAAGCCGTAGGCTGCGAAGCTACCCGTGAGCACCTGCAGCAGCGTGATCACGATTGCTAGGAAGGCGGAGTTCGCGAGGTATCCGGCCATCGGAATCTGTTTCCAGATGTCGGAGTAGTTGCTCCAGACGAACTCCTTCGGAATCCACTGGATGGGCACCGTAAGCACGTCGTTGTCGTGCTTGAAAGACGATGACAGCATCCAGATGAACGGCAGCAGCACCACGACGAGCAG
>DASZMW010000238.1:0-3131 GCA_035551735.1 Humibacter sp.
GTGCAGGACCGCTACCTCGACTCGTCCGTCGCCTACCAGGGCGTCGGGCGTGAACTCGACGCCGCCGAGGTGCGCGAATTGTCCCTGTGGGCGACCCAGGGGCTGCTGCCCGATCTCACAGTGCTGCTTGATATCGGCGAAGCGGACGCCCGTGCCCGCCTCGACGCCGCCAACAAGCGCTTCGACCGGTTGGAGGCGCAGGGCGCCGAGTTCCATGCGCGGGTGCGCACGGCGTTCCTGGCGTTGGCCGAGGTGGAGAAGGACCGGTTCTTCGTGGTGAACGGCGCAGAGCCCGTTGACGTGCTCGCCGTACGGATCGCCCAGCACGTCAACGACTTCCTGGCCCGTCGCGCCGGCGCTGCAGCCACGCGCGACGTTCCCACGGACCACGCTGCTGCCCCGGCGCACAGCACCGACACCGGTTCCCTGTAGCGTCGAAGCATGCCTGTAGCTCAGACCTCGGTATGGGACGACCTCACGGGCCAGCCGGAGGCGATCCGGACCTTGCGGGCGGCGGCTGAAGGAACGGCATCCGCCGCCATGACGCACGCCTGGCTGATCACTGGTCCGCCGGGGTCTGGACGGTCGAATCTCGCCTTCGCGTTCGCCGCGGCGTTGCTCAGCCCGGCCGGCGCGGACGGCGATGAAGCGACGACGCGTGCTGTGCACGCACGCACGCATCCGGATCTGAGCATTCTGAGCACCGAGCGCGTCATCATCTCGATCGACGAGGTGCGCGCCCTGGTGTCGAGCTCGCAGTTCTCCCCGTCGGTCAGCCGCTTTCGCGTGATGATCATCGAGGATGCCGATCGGATGTCCGAGCGCACGTCCAACGTGCTGCTCAAAGCGCTCGAGGAGCCGCCGGAACGCACGGTCTGGATTCTGTGCGCGCCGAGTGACGCCGATCTGCTGCCGACGGTGCGGTCCAGGGTGCGCACGGTGCGCCTTCGGGTTCCGTCGATTGCCGACGTTGCAGAACTGATCGAGCGACGCGACGGCGTGCCCGCCGGCACCGCGGAGCGCGCGGCCAGGCACGCGCAGAGCCACATCGGCATGGCGCATCGGCTCGCCACGAACGACGAGGCGCGCGAAAGACGCGAGGAGGCGCTCGAGATCGCGCTGGGCATCCGCTCGGTCGCCGACGTCATTTCAGGGGCTGCGCGGCTGCTGGAGATCGCGGGCGCCGACGCGAAGGCGATCACCGACGAACGCGACGCCGAGGAGCGTGCCCACGCGCTGCAATCGCTCGGGGTGCAGGAGGGCGGCACGGTCCCTCTGCAGCTGCGGGGTCAACTGAGGCAGCTCGAGGACGACCAGAAACGCAGGGCGACGCGCAGCCTGCGCGACGGGATCGATCGCATCCTGACGGACCTGCTCTCGCTGTACCGGGACATCCTGGTGCTGCAGCTCGGCGCGGGAATCGAGCTGGTGAACGCAGAGCTGGGGGAGCGGCTGCAGTCCTCGGCGCGCACATCCACAGCCGCTCAGACCTTGGCGACCATGGACGCCATTCAAGAATCCCGTGAGCGCATCGACGGCAACGTCGCACCCGCGCTCGCGATCGAGGCGATGCTCGTCGCCGCGCGCAGACCGAGAAGCCCAGACGGCACGGAGAGGGAGATTCGATGACGGCCAGGAGGCCAAACCGGTGGCGCACGGGCGCGGTCGTCGCGGTGGTCGCGGTGCTCGCGGCGACCCTGAGCGGATGCTTCCCCACGGCGAAAGCTCCGACGACATCGACCCCGCATCCTGACAAGGTCTCGTCGGCGCTCGCGCCGTTCTACGGGCAGAAGATCAGCTGGACGACCTGCGGTTCGTTCCAGTGCGCCGACATCAAGGCTCCGCTCGATTGGGACAACCCGAGCAAAGGCAGCGTGAAACTGGCGCTGATCAGGCATTATGCCACCGGAAAGCGGCTCGGTTCGCTTCTGGTCAACCCCGGTGGTCCCGGCGGTTCCGGTGTGGACTTCGTGCGCGACTCCCTCAGCTATGCCGTCGACAAGAATCTGCAGGAGCACTACGACATCGTCGGGTTCGATCCGCGTGGTGTCGGGGCATCGAGCGCGGTGAAGTGTTACGACGCGAAGCAGATGGACTCCTATCTCTTCGGCATCACGCCCGGCACGCGCGGCTCGGATGCGTGGATCGCCGACTCGACGCGCGAGGCATCCGATTTCGCAGCGGCATGCAAGGACAACACGGGCGACCTGCTCGGCAAGGTCGGAACCACGAGCGCAGCCCGCGACCTCGATCTGATGCGTGGAGTGCTCGGTGACGCGAAGCTCAACTACCTCGGGTACTCCTACGGCACCCTGCTCGGCGCCACCTACGCAGGCCTCTACCCGAAGCGCGTCGGGCGCATGGTGCTCGATGGGGCGCTCAACCCGGCATCGACGAACTTCCAGGTGAACCTCGGGCAGTCCGAGGGCTTCGAGCAGGAGCTTCGCGCCTACCTGACGGACTGCCTGACGCGCAAGGGATGCCCGTTCTCCGGCTCGGTCGACAATGCACTCTCGACGATCTCGAAGCTGCTGGCATCCCTCGACGCCAGCCCGATCCAGAACTCCGACGGGCGTGAACTCGGCGCGGACACCATGGTCACCGCGATCATCTACCCGCTCTACGACTCGACGGCGTGGAGTGCGCTCGACAAGTTGTTCGAGGATGTGATGGCCGGCAGCGCCCGGGTGGCATTCATCCTCGCCGACGCGTACTACGACAGGTCGTCGGACGGCACCTACTCCGACAATTCGACGGAGGCATTCACCGCGATCAACTGCCTCGACTACTCGGTGGATGCCGACCCGGCGACCATGCGCACGCAGGCCGCTGAACTGACCAAGGCGGCACCCGTGATCGGGCCGTACATGTCGTACGGCGACATCGGGTGCGCCCAATGGCCGTACAAACCGACACGCACTGAAGCGCCGATCCATGCAGCGGGCGCCGCGCCCATCCTCGTGGTCGGCACGACGGGCGATCCGGCGACGCCATATCAGTGGGCGAAAGCGCTGGCGAGCCAGCTCGACAGCGGGCACCTGATCACGTACCACGGCCACGGTCATACGGCGTACAACAAGTCGAATTCGTGCGTGAACAACGCCGTCGACGGGTTCTTCGTCAGCGGTACG
>DASZMW010000239.1:0-2834 GCA_035551735.1 Humibacter sp.
GACGCCACGCACGCGGATGCCGCCACCTGGCTGCGCGCCCGCGGCTGGGCGCTCTGCATGGGCACCGCCCTCGCCACGTCATCCGACGACAACCGGCGAATGTCCGCGCTCGGCTCACACACGCTGGGGCAGCTCATCTTCCACGACGACTGACGACCGCGGTGCCCTGCGCTGAAGGGTCACGCGGCACGACGAACAGTCAGGCCGTACGGCGTAGCAGGGGGGTATCGGCCAGATCGCGCCGGTCGGAGGGGATCGCAGTCGGCACGGTCGCACGCGGGTGCTCGGTCACGGGGCGCAACGCGCTCTGCCTGATGATGTAGCGCTTGCCGTCTGGAAACCGCACGATGCAGGAGGGCACGGTGAGAATGGCGATCACGGTCCCGCGGCGGCCGAGCACCTCGACCTCTTGCCCCAAGGCGAAGGGCTCCTTGCTCCGCGACCGTTTCATGTCTCCATCGTGGAGGGCGAATCCTTGAGGCCTCTGTGTTGCTCCCGAATACGAACCGAGTGATCACTGTACAGATGATGAGTCCCGCCAGCACACTACGTCTGGCGACCCTGATGCCCCTTGGCAGGCATCCGGCTGAGCGGACGCACAGCCGCGCCGTGCCGATCTGAGAGAGGTCATAGGCTGCCCACAAGGAGCACCGAACGAATCGTCGCACCATGGCATTCGTGCCTGACTACGCAGCCGAGATCGAGTACATCGCAGAAGGATTCGGGCTTTCCGAATTCCGGATGCTCCACCGTCAGCTCGTTCCCCTCCTCACGGACTCCGAGGGGGTATCGGGCGTGCGAATGGACCGTTCCGGCCGCAGTGTCACTGCCGTTCTCGTGGTGAACGCCCCGAGTTCATCCACGGCGATGGCGCGGGCTGCTTCTGCGGCTCGCGCTTTGCTGCCACGGCTTCGTGCGGTTCGAACGGGTTCTCTCTCGGTGCGCATCAGGCTCGAACGCGACGAGCGTGCGGAGGTCGCATCACACGGCGGCTCCCGCGCGCTCGTCGAGCGCTGACACCCTCGTAATCCCCCTCGAATGGGGGACAAGAAATGCGGTAGGTTGAAGTGACATCCACCGGATGTGACGTCCGGTACTTCTAGGAGGCAGCACTGCCTCGAGGGAAGGCTACAGGCGCGTTCCCGGTGGTGTTAATTGGGAATCCTGGCGGCCAGGTGTTCGGGTCACTTCGCCTCCAGGATTCCCGCTCGTGCGGATGCCATGCGGCTCCCCGGTGCGACGCGGCATGATGGAGATCTCGCACGGACGGACACGCACATGCGCATCGGCATCCTGGGCGCGGCGCACATCGCCGCGACATCGCTTGTGGCACCGGCACGCAACGTGACCGACGTGACGATCGGAGCGGTGGCTGCACGCGACGCGAGCAAGGCGGCGGAGTACGCGCGCAGGCACGGCATCCCGCGCTCGTACGGCGGTTACGACGAACTGCTGGCCGACGACTCACTGGACGCCGTCTACATTCCGCTGCCCAACGCACTACACGGCGAGTACACGCGGCGGGCGCTCGAGGCGGGCAAACACGTGCTCTGCGAGAAGCCGTTCACCGCAAATGCAGACGAAGCGCGCTCCGTAAAAGCGGCGACGGATGCGACGGGTCTGGTGGTGATGGAGGCCTTCCATTACCGCTACCACCCGTTCACCCGGCGCGTGATCGACATCGTGCGCTCGGGAGAGCTCGGCGTCGTCGAGTCGGTGTCTGCGACGCTCTGCGTACCCATGCCGCCGTCGAGACGGAACATCCGCTGGCATTACACCCTCGCCGGTGGATCGATGATGGACCTCGGCTGCTACGCCGTGCACATGGTGCGCTCCGTGACGGGCCTCGAGCCCGACGTCATCGCGGCGAAGGCCGCGACGGTGCGCAGCGACGCCGCCGTCGACCGCTACCTGCGCACGACCCTGCGCTTCCCCGACGGGTCGAGCGGAGCCACGACGGTGGCGATGTGGTCGTCGCGTCTGCTCTCGTTGCGGCTCGACGTGCACGGCACGCGCGGCAGCCTGAAGGCGAGCCGTCTGCTCAGCCCCCAGTTCTTCGCACGTGCCGTTGTGCGCACGGATGCCGGCAGACGCGTCGAGCACGCATCCCGCCGCCCCAGCTATGAGTTTCAGCTCGAGGCGTTCCGTGACGCCGTCGCGGGCGACGACACCAACCTCACGCCTCCGACCGACTCGGTCGCCACGATGACGGTGATCGATGCGGCCTATCTCGCGGCCGGTCTGCCGGTGCGGATGCCGTACAAGTAACCCGTCGCGGAGGATGCGCGCGCCACCACGCGGCCGCACCATAGAAGGCAAGTCGCGGTGCGCACGCATCCCAGGGGCGGAATCGCGCTTCGAGAGGGGATCATCGTGAGCGAATCAGGCCTGCCGTCGTGGCGCGACTCTTCTGCACGGAGGGCGATCGAGACGTTCATCACCTCCGTGACGACCGGGCCGGACGCCGTGCCCGAGGAGGATCGCATCGCCGTCTTCGACAACGACGGCACACTATGGACGGAAAAGCCGATGCCGACCCAACTGCACTACGTGGTGCAGCAGTGGACGGCGGCCGTCAAGGCGGATCCGAGCCTGGCAGACCAGCAGCCTTTCAAGGCCGTCGTCGAGGGTGACCTCGGCTGGCTCGGACGCGCCGTCGACAAGCACTACGAGGGCGACGACACCGACTTGCACACCATGATCGGCGGCATCGTCAAGGTCACTGCCGGACTGAGCGTGGAGGAGTATGCGGATTCGGTCGCGGAGTTCTACCGCTCATCGCAACATCTCACACTGAATCGCCCATACGCGTACGCGGTCTACCAGCCGATGAT
>DASZMW010000240.1:0-13375 GCA_035551735.1 Humibacter sp.
CATCCGCGACTCCGTTCTGCGGGGCAAAGACTTCAAGGTCAAGGTCAAGTGGCGCAACCGCTACGGCCGTGAGTTGAGCTACACGTCAGGGTTCGAGGGTGTCGTGCCCTACATCGAGCGGCAGTACCTTCAAGCGGAGTCCGACACCCAGCGCCAACGCTGGTCCGAGTACCTGCGCGAAGTGCCGTGCCCGGTCTGCGGCGGCAAGCGGCTGAAGCCGGAGGTGCTGGCGGTGCTCGTGCACGGCAGCAGCATCGCGGATGTCGCCGGCCTGAGCCTCGCAGATGCCCGCGCCTTCATGAACAAGCTCGAGCTGACCGAGCGCGAACAGACGATCGCTGCACAGGTTCTGCGCGAGATCCAGGTGAGGCTCGACTTCTTGATCCAAGTCGGGCTCACCTACCTGAGCATGTCGCGCGCGGCTGCAACCCTCTCCGGCGGCGAGGCGCAGCGCATCAGGCTCGCCACCCAGATCGGCTCGGGACTCACCGGGGTGCTCTACGTGCTCGACGAGCCGAGCATCGGACTGCACCAACGAGACAACCGGCGGTTGATCGACACGCTCGTCGCCCTGCGCAACCTCGGAAACACGCTGATCGTCGTCGAGCACGACGAAGACACCATCCGCACAGCGGACTGGATCGTCGACATCGGCCCCGGCGCCGGCGAGAACGGCGGACGCGTCGTGCACTCTGGAACGTACGACGACCTGCTCGAGAACACCGCATCGCTGACCGGGGACTACCTCGCCGGCCGTCGTTCGATCGAGACGCCCGCCACCAGGCGACAGATCGACCCGACCCGCGTGATCCGGGTGGCAGGGGCGAAGGCGAACAACTTGCGCGACGTGACTGTCGACTTCCCGCTCGGCGCGTTCGTCGCCGTCACGGGCGTCAGCGGCTCCGGCAAGTCGTCGCTCGTGAACGACATCCTGTACCGGGTGCTGGCCAACCGTCTGAACGGGGCGCGCAAGGTCGCAGGCAAGCACGGCAGGGTAACCGGCACCGAGCAGCTCGACAAGGTGGTGCACGTCGATCAGGCGCCGATCGGCCGCACGCCACGCTCCAACCCGGCTACGTACACGGGCGTCTTCGATCGCATCCGCACGCTCTTCGCCGAGACCGCGGAGGCGAAGACCAGGGGATACCTTCCAGGCCGCTTCAGCTTCAACGTCAAGGGCGGCCGCTGCGAGGCGTGTTCCGGCGACGGCACGATCAAGATCGAGATGAACTTCCTGCCCGACGTGTATGTCGCGTGCGAGGTCTGCGGGGGAGCGCGCTACAACCGCGACACGCTGCAGGTGCACTACAAGGGCAAGAACATCGCAGAGGTGCTCGACATGTCCATCTCGGACGCGGCCGAGTTCTTCCGGCCGATCTCGGCGATCCACCGCTACCTGCAGACCCTCGTCGACGTCGGGCTCGGCTATGTGCGGCTCGGACAAAGCGCGACGACCCTGTCGGGCGGCGAAGCGCAACGCGTGAAGCTCGCAACAGAACTGCAGCGAAGGAGCAACGGCCGCAGTGTCTACGTGCTCGACGAGCCGACGACCGGGCTCCACTTCGAAGACGTGCGCAAGCTGCTCGACGTGCTGAACAGCCTGCTCGACAAGGGCAACACCGTGATCGTCATCGAACACAACCTCGACGTCATCAAGTCTGCCGACTGGATCATCGACCTCGGCCCGGAAGGCGGATCGGGCGGCGGCAAGGTCGTCGCAACGGGCACCCCCGAGCACGTGGCCACGGTGAAGGGCAGCCACACCGGCGTCTTCCTGCGCGACGTTCTCGATGCCGATCGCCGCGACGAGCAGAAGACCGCCTGACACGCGATGGCCGACACCGTCGCATATCGTCCCAAACCGAGTGAGATCCCCACGCAGCCGGGCGTCTATCGCTTCAGAGACGCGAAGAAGCGCGTGCTCTACGTTGGCAAGGCGAAGAACCTGCGTGCACGGCTGAGCAACTACTTCCAGCCACTGCGCAACCTGCACGAGCGCACCAGGCGCATGGTGACCACCGCGGCGTCCGTCGAGTGGACGGTCGTCGCCAACGAATTCGAGGCGCTGCAGCTCGAGTACACCTGGATCAAGGAGTTCAACCCTCCGTTCAACGTGCAGTTCCGCGACGACAAGACCTACCCCTACCTCGCGGTCACCATGGCTGACGATGTTCCGAGGGCCATGGTCACCCGCAATCGCGGCATCAAGGGGGCTCGCTACTTCGGTCCGTACACGAAGGTATGGGCCATTCGCGAAACGCTCGACCTGATGCTCAAGGCGTTCCCGATGCGCAGCTGTTCCGACGGTGTCTACCGCAGAGCTGAACTCACCGGGCGGCCGTGCCTGCTCGGCGACATCGGCAAGTGCGTCGCGCCGTGCGTCGGCAGGGTCACGTTCGAGGAGCACCGCGAGGTCGCAGACGACTTCGTCTCGTTCATGGCGGGCAACGACACCCGCTACGTCAGGGCACTCGAACAGCGGATGCGCGACGCTGCGCAGACACAGGAGTACGAGGCTGCCGCCCGCTATCGCGACAGCATCCAGGCCATGCGCGCCGTGATGGAGAAGACCGCAGTGGTGTTCTCCGACGACGTCGACGTGGATGTCTTCGGCATCGCCGATGACGAGCTCGCCGCAGCCGTGCACCAGTTCATCGTGCGAGGAGGCCGCATCCGCGGAACGCGCAGCTGGGTCGTTGACAAGGAACTCGACGTCGACGTCTCCGAACTGATCGAGACGGTGCTCGAGAACGCCTACGACGGAGAGTTCGCGCCGCCGCGCGAGATTCTCGTTCCGGTGCTGCCCGACGACACCGTCGAGCTCGAGCAATGGCTAGGGGCACGCCGAGGCGAGGCTGCAGAGGCCGCACACGCACGAGGGACCACCCCGTCGAAGGTGAGCCTGCGCGTCGCGCAACGCGGCGAGAAGGCTGCACTCGCCCAGACTGCGGAGAGCAACGCGAAGAACGCCCTCATGCTGTACAAGACCAGGCGCAGCGCTGACTTCGTCGCACGCTCGCAGGCGCTGGAAGACATCCGCGACGCCCTCGGCATGAGCGAGGCTCCGCTGCGCATGGAGTGTTACGACGTTTCGCACCTGTCAGGGACGAACATCGTCGCATCGATGGTGGTGTTCGAAGACGGCATCCCTCGCAAAGACCAGTACCGCCGATTCAGCATTCCCGCTTCGACCGACGACACCGAATCCATCTACCAGGTGCTCACCCGCAGGCTGGCGTACCTGTCCTCCGGCGAGGATGAAGCGGAGACTGCGACGACGGATGCCGACGGCGTCCAGGCTGCGCCGCGCAAGTTCTCCTATCCTCCACAACTACTGCTGGTCGACGGCGGTCAGCCGCAGGTCGCCGCAGCACGCAAGGCGCTGGAGGAGTCAGGGGTCACGGGCATCCAGTTGGCCGGCATCGCCAAGCGACTCGAGGAACTCTGGCTGCCCGACTCCGACTTCCCGGTCATCCTGCCTCGGAACAGCGACGCGTTGTTCCTCGTTCAGCGCATCCGCGACGAGGCGCACCGCTTCGCCATCACGTATCAGCGCGCACGGCGCAAGCACGACATCTCATCGCAGCTCGCCGAGATCCCCGGTCTCGGCCCCGCCCGCGTACGCGAGCTTCTGAAGCACTTCGGCTCGGTGGCGCGACTGCGTCAGGCGCCGATCGAGGCCATCGCCGAGGTACGTGGCATCGGGCCGACGCTCGCGGCCGCGGTACACGGAGCCCTGCACGACGGGCAGAGTGCCGAACCGGCCGCGGCCGAGGAGCGCACACCATAGGCTTGAGAGAACGTCAACACTTTCGATCGAGGTGGGGGATGACCGAGGATCGACCCGAAGAAGTAGAGAGCCAGCACCAGGAACTGCTCATCGTCACCGGCATGTCCGGCGCAGGCCGGTCGACGGTGGCCAACGCGCTGGAAGACCTCGACTGGTACGTCGTGGACAACCTCCCGCCGCAGATGCTCCGGCCGCTCGTCGACCTCGCCGGGAGGGCGGGGTCCACGCTGCCGCGCATCGCCGCGGTGGTCGATGTGCGCGGGCGGGGGTTCTTCCCCGATCTGCGCGACATGATCCAGACCTTGCGCGGCGGTGAAAGCGTGCGCGTGCTCTTCCTCGACGCCACGGATGCCGCTCTCGTGCGCCGCTTCGAGTCCGTACGCCGTCCGCATCCGCTGCAGGGAACCGGAACCATCCTCGACGGCATCATGGCCGAGCGGGAACGGGTGCGAGAGCTACGCGAGTCAGCCGACATCATCATCGACACGTCGGACCTCAACATTCACCAGCTCGCCGTCGAGATCAACCAGATCTTCGCGACAGAAGATTCCGCCGACATCCAACTCACCCTGATGAGCTTCGGCTTCAAGTACGGCCTGCCATCGGATGCCGACCTCGTCGCCGACGCGAGGTTCCTGCCCAATCCCTTCTGGCAGCCGGAACTGCGGGCCCTCACGGGCCTCGACCAGGCCGTTCGCGACTTCGTCTTCGCGCAGCCCGGCGCCACCGATTTCGTGGACGACTACTCCCGAGCGCTACGTCCCGTGCTCGAGGGATACCGCCGTGAGAACAAGCGGCACGCCACCATCGCGGTAGGCTGCACCGGGGGGAAGCATCGCTCCGTGGCCATCGCCGAGGCGTTGGCCGCGCGTTTGCGCGATGTGCCCGGCGTCGCCGTCGCGATCAAACATCGCGACCTCGGCCGGGAATGACAGGCGTCGAGCGCCTCCTCCACGCCGCTTCTGGCAGCCATGCTCAACACAGAACGGATCCACCCGATTGGCACTGACCGCTGACGTCAAAGAAGAACTCCTCGGCGTCGAGGCGGGAAAGAACACGGTGCGCGCCGCCGAGCTGGCGACCATCCTCAGGCTTGCCGGGGGACTGCACCTGATCTCGGGTCGCATCGCCGTCGAGGCCGAAGTCGACTCCCCGCAACTCGCCAGACACGTGCGCAAGGCACTCGCCGAACTCTACGGAGTGCGCAGCGAGGTGTCGGTGACGTCGGCGAGCGGCATCCGCAAGAACACCGTGTACACCGTGCGGGTGCTCGACGGGGGAGAAACCCTCGCCAGGCAGACCGGCCTCCTCGACCAGCACCGTAGACCCATCCGCGGCCTACCCAACAAACTGACGACCGGCTCCAAAGAAGACCTCGCCGCAGTCTGGCGCGGCGCCTTCCTGGCGCACGGCTCCCTCACCGACCCAGGTCGGTCGGCGGCACTCGAGATCACCTGCCCGGGCAATGAGTCCGCGATGGCGCTCGTCGGGGCAGCGGGACGCCTCGGAATCCCCGCGAAAGCGCGCGAGGTGCGAGGGGTGCACAGGGTCGTCATCCGCGACGGCGAAGCCATCAGCGGCATGCTCACCCGCATGGGCGCAACCGGCACCGTGCGCACTTGGGAAGAGCTCAGGCAACGCCGTGAGGTGCGCGCCACGGCGAATCGTCTCGTGAACTTCGACGACGCCAACCTGCGCCGTTCGGCGCAGGCCGCCGTCGCAGCGTGTGCACGGGTCGAGCGTGCCATGGAGATCCTCGGGCCGACCATGCCAGAGCACCTGCGCTACGCGGGGGAGTTGCGGCTCGCACACCGCGACGCCAGCCTCGATGAACTGGGCCACTACGCGGATCCGCCGATGACGAAGGATGCCGTCGCCGGCCGCATCCGCAGGCTCCTCGCCATGGCGGACAAGCGCGCCTCCGATCTCGGCATCCCCGGCACAGAGGCGAGCCTTCCCGCAGATATGGACCTGTGACATTTGCGCGCCCGGCTGCGCCCATTGCGCGCCCGTCCCCGCCGGGCGCGCCGCAGTTAGCAACGCGCGTGGTTGCGTACGGCGACGTACACGCCGCCGCCTCGTAGAGCGAGTTACGTCACGAGACCCGACGCCCGGCGCCGCCCATTTGCGCGCCCGTCACCCTGCGTCAAGGGGCCTCGCCCGCGGTGCGCGCTCAGTAGAGTGGGAGGGTTGTTCTTACCGCGGCGCGGCCGTCGTGCCACGGGTCGATCACGAGGAGAGAGTGAATGGCTGACTACACGCTCGCAGACCTTCCCTACGATTACGCGGCACTCGAGCCGAGTATCAGCGGGACGATCATGGAGCTTCACCATGACAAGCACCACAAGGCCTACGTCGACGGGGCGAACACCGCCATCGCGAAGCTCCAGGAAGCGCGCGACGCCGACGACCTGACCTACATCAACAAGCTCCAGAAGGACCTCGCGTTCAACCTCGCAGGCCACGTGAACCACACGGTGTTCTGGACCAACCTGTCGCCGGACGGAGGCGACAAGCCGACCGGTGAACTCGCCGCCGCGATCGACGAGTTCTTCGGATCGTTCGACAAGTTCCGTGCGCACTTCACCGCATCGGCCCTCGGCATCCAGGGCTCCGGCTGGTCGATCCTCGCCTGGGACTCGCTCGGCCAGAAGCTCATCATCGAGCAGCTCTACGACCACCAGGGCAACCTCGCCACCGCCACGGTGCCGCTGCTGCTGCTGGACATGTGGGAGCACGCTTTTTACCTCGACTACCGCAATGTGAAGGCGGATTACGTCAAGGCGTTCTGGAACATCGCGAGCTGGGGCGATGTGCAGGAGCGCTTCATCCGGGCGCGCGAAAAGACCTCCGGGCTGCTGCTACTGTCTTAGGCGGGTGGGTGTCCCGGACGGGAACCGCCCGGGACACCTTTGTCCGTTCTCCCCCTCTCGCATCAAGCGCCGAACGGCGCCCCAGTAACAGGAGCTTTTACGTGTCTGTGAAGATCGGCATCAACGGGTTCGGCCGCATCGGCCGCAACTTCTTCCGTGCAGCGCTGGCCAAGGGCAGCGACCTCGAGATCGTCGCCGTCAACGACTTGACCGACAACAAGGCTCTCGCCCACCTGCTCAAGTACGACTCCATCACGGGCCGCCTGGATGCCACGGTCGAGCTCGACGGCGACAACATCGTCGTCAACGGAAAGCCGATCAAGGTCCTCGAGGAGCGCGACCCCGCTAACCTCCCGTGGGGTGAGCTCGGCGTGGACATCGTCATCGAGTCCACAGGCCGCTTCACCAAGTCCGAAGACGCCCGCAAGCACATCACGGCAGGCGCCAAGAAGGTCGTCATCTCCGCCCCCGCATCGGGCAACGACGTCGCAACGCTCGTGCTCGGTGTCAATGAGGGCACCTACGACCCCGACGTGCACGACATCATCTCGAACGCATCGTGCACCACGAACCGCCTCGCACCGCTCGCCAAGGTACTGCTCGACAACTTCGGCATCGAGCGCGGCCTGATGACCACGGTGCACGCGTACACCGCCGACCAGAACCTGCAGGACGGCCCGCACAGCGACCTCCGTCGCGCCCGTGCCGCCGCCATCAACATCATCCCGACCTCGACAGGTGCCGCGAAGGCGCTCGGCCTGGTCATCCCCGAGCTCGTCGGAAAGCTCGACGGGTACGCGCTGCGCGTTCCGGTTCCCACCGGTTCGATCACCGACCTCACGGTCGAGCTCACGAAGCCGGCGACGGTCGAGCAGATCAACGAGGCGTACAAGAACGCGGCACGCGAGAGCCTCAAGGGCATCCTGAGCTACACCGAGGACCCGATCGTCTCGAGCGACATCGTCTCCGACCCGCACTCGTCGATCTTCGACGCCGGCCTCACCAAGGTCATCGGCTCGCAGGTCAAGGTCGCATCGTGGTACGACAACGAGTGGGGCTACTCCAACCGACTCGTCGACATCACCGAGTACGTCGCGGCCCGCCTCTAGGCGCGCACGGAGGACTCGGGTGACGCTCCGCACTCTCGAATCACTGGGTTCGCTTGCTGGTCGCACGGTCATCGTCAGATGCGATCTCAACGTTCCGCTTGCGGACGGTGAGATCTCGGACGACGGCAGAGTGCGCGCCTCGCTGCCGACCATCAACGCGCTGACCTCGCAGGGTGCACGCGTCGTCGTGATCTCCCACCTGGGACGTCCCGACGGCGCACCGGACCCGAAGTACAGCCTCGCTCCGGTCGCCAAACGCCTCGGCGAACTCCTCGGTTCGCCGGTGGCCTTCGCGACCGACACCGTCGGCGACGCGGCGAAGGATGCCGTCGCCTCCCTCGCAGACGGCGGCACCGTCGTGCTCGAGAACCTCCGTTTCAACCCGGAGGAGACGAGCAAGTCCGACGAGGAGCGCGCAGCATTTGCGGCGAAGCTGGCCGCGTTCGGCGACGCGTTCGTCTCCGACGGCTTCGGCGTCGTGCACCGCAAGCAGGCGAGCGTCTACGAATTGGCCAAGGCTCTGCCCAGTGCTGCAGGCCTCCTGATCGTCGCCGAACTCGACGTGCTCGATCGCCTCACTGGCAGCCCGGAGCGCCCCTACACGGTGGTGCTGGGGGGATCGAAGGTGTCGGACAAGCTCGGCGTGATCGGCCACTTGCTTCCGCGTGTGAACACCCTGCTCATCGGCGGGGGCATGCTCTTCACGTTCCTCAAGGCGCAGGGCTTCGAGGTCGGCTCCAGCCTGCTCGAACAAGATCAGGTCGAAACCGTCCGCGGCTACCTGCAGAGGGCCCAGGAACTCGGCGTCGAGCTGATCCTTCCCACCGATGTCGTCGTCGCATCGAAGTTCGGCCCAGACGCGGAGCACGAGGTGCGCCCCGTCTCGTCGATCGAAGACACCCCGTGGGGTGCATCCGGCCTCGGCCTCGATATCGGCCCAGACAGCGCGGCGAAGTTCGCAGAGATCATCCGCGAGTCTGTGACGGTGTTCTGGAACGGCCCGATGGGCGTGTTCGAGCTGGCACCGTTCGCGGCAGGGACGAAGCAGATCGCGCTCGCGCTCACCGAGACTCGTGGACTCAGCGTCGTCGGCGGCGGCGACTCCGCTGCTGCGGTCCGTGCGCTGGGCTTCGATGACGACCAGTTCGGACACATCTCCACCGGCGGCGGAGCGAGCCTGGAGTTCCTCGAAGGCAAGACGCTCCCCGGACTGGAGGTTCTCGGATGGCAGAGCTAGCACGCGTCCCGCTCATCGCGGGCAACTGGAAGATGAACCTCGACCACCTGCAGTCGATCGCGTTCGTGCAGAAGCTCGCGTGGAGCCTGAAGGATGCACGTCACGACTTCGCCGCCGTCGAGGTGGCGGTCTTCCCGCCCTTCACCGACCTGCGCAGCGTGCAGACGCTGGTGGCTGCCGACAAGCTGCCCATCCGTTACGGCGCGCAGGACGTCAGCGAGCACGCCTCTGGTGCGTTCACCGGAGAGATCGCAGCCTCATTCCTCGCGCAGCTGGACTGCCGCTACGTGATCATCGGCCACTCCGAGCGACGCACGCTGCACGGTGAGACCGACGAGGTCGTCGCCGCCAAGTCCGTCGCCGCATCGGCCTCCGGCCTCGTGCCGCTGATCTGCGTCGGTGAGACCGCCGAAGACCTGGAGACGCACGGTGCAAGCGCTGTGCCGGTCTCGCAGCTCGCCGTCGCACTCGAAAGCCTGCAGAAGAACGCGGACTTCGTTGTGGCGTACGAGCCGGTCTGGGCGATCGGCTCGGGGCAGGCCGCTACGCCGGAACAGGCGCAGCAGGTCGCTGCGGCACTGCGCGCCGTCATCGCAGAGAAGCTCGGCGATGAGGCGGCCGCGCGCACGCGCATCCTGTACGGCGGTTCGGTGAAGGCCGAGAACATCGCCGGTTTCATGCGCCAGCCAGATGTCGACGGCGCGCTCGTCGGCGGGGCCAGCCTCGACGTCGACGGGTTCTCGAGCATCGCTCGGTACCAGAAGCACGTCGGCGTGTGAACTGGCATCGAGACCGCCGGTGACAGGCGTCCGGATGCGAGCGGCAAGCATCCGGATATAATGGTCGTCGGTCCAGCGACTCGTTTCGCCTGACCCGGATCACAACCCGAAAGGCACTCTCGTGCAGATTCTCACGGTCGTTCTCCAGGTGCTGCTCGGCATCACGAGCCTCCTGCTGACCCTCCTCATCCTGCTGCACAAGGGACGTGGTGGCGGCCTCTCCGACATGTTCGGCGGCGGAATGACCTCGAATCTCGGAGCATCCGGCGTTGCAGAGCGCAACCTCAATCGCATCACTGTCGTGCTCGGTCTGGTCTGGATCGCCTGCATCGTGGTGCTCGGTCTCATCACCAAGTTCAGCGCGTAACGCCGACAGACGACGTCAGCGCGATCAAGGAGGATTCATGGCTTCAGGCGGAAGTGCGATCAGGGGTTCGAGGGTCGGCTCAGGCCCCATGGGGGAGCAGGACCACGGCTACCACGCGGATCGCATTGCGGTGCGGTATTGGGACGCCCTCGGCAACGAGACGGTGCGCTATTTCGCGGCGAACCTCCCCGACGAAGAGATTCCCGACACCATCGACAGTCCCGCGTCGGGTCTGCCTGCCGGTCGAGACCAGGAGAATCCGCCTGCCCTCACCAAGCTGGAGCCGTACAAGACGCACCTCGCTTACGTGAAAGAGCGCCGCTCCGAAGAAGAGGCCGAGCAGCTGCTCGAGGATGCCCTCCGCCAGCTTCGCGAGCGCCGCGGGCGCCTCACGCCCACGAACTGAGCTCATGCGAAAGGGGCCGAACCCACCGGGTTCGGCCCCTTTCCCGTCTCTACGCGTTCCGCGCCGAGCGTCAGTACTCCGGCGCGATGAGGCTCTCCGGAATCTCGGCCGCGGCCTCACTGTCGACGAAGAACACGGTACGCTTGCGTCCCTTGGCTCCGGCAACCGGCACTTCCGTGTAGCTGGCTCCGGCAAGCGCGAGGCCCAGAGCGGATGCCTTGTCCGCGCCGGATAGCACCATCCAGACACGGGCCGATGCGTTGATGACCGGCCTCGTCAGGCTGAGACGTTCCGGCGGCGGCTTGGGGGAGTTGCGTACCGCGATCACCGTGCGCTCCGTCTCCCTGATGCCGCTGCGTTCGGGGAACAACGAGGCGATGTGACCGTCGGGGCCCACGCCGAGGAACGTGATATCGAAGCGGGGGTACGGCGCGGTGTCGTCACCGGCAGCCGCAAGATCGGCTGCATAGGCATCCGCCGCGGCATCCAGCTCCAGCCCGGAATCGGTCGACGCGAAGGGGTGCACGTTCTCCGCCGGCACATTCACGTGGTCGAGGAGAGCTTCGCGCGCCTGCTTGTCGTTCCGGTCGTCAGAGTCAGCGGCGACCCAGCGCTCGTCTCCCCACCAGAAATGCACCTTCGACCAATCGATGGTGTCTCTCGCGGGGGAGGAGGCGATCGCCGCCAGCACGGCGATACCGACGGTGCCGCCCGTCAAGCACACGTTCGCCGACCCGAGATCGTCGATGATGTCGACCATCTTGGTCAGAAAACGCGACGAAACCGCTGAGACCAGGGCGCCTTTGTCCGGGTGTACGAGTACCCGTCGTTCATTCGTCATCGCGAGCCCGCTGCCTGCTCTTCCGCTTCGAGCAACGGAAGGCCCTTGGTGAGCACCTCGCCGTACAACTCGTCGGGGTCCAGCCTACGCAGTTCCTCGGCAAGGCAGTCGCGCAGGTTGCGACGCGGCAGTGCCAGGTCGTGGGTCGGCTGATTGGGCTGGGTGAGCGTGGCGACGTCGGGCATGTCGCGCACGAGCTCGATGGTGCCGGTCGCCCGCCGCAGCTGCACGCCGTGGATGCCACTCAACCCGCGCTGACGTGCCGTCAGGTCGTGCTGCACAGGGGCATCCAGCTGCAGACGCAGCCAGGAGGCGAGCAGCACCGTCGAGGGGGAGTCGGGCGCACCCGACACCTCGACGGACTCGACGGCCTCGTACGGCGGTTGGTCGAGCACAGCGGCAAGCTGTGCGCGCCACAGGGTCAGCCTCGTCCACGCGAAGTCGGTGTCACCCGGCGCGTAGGTCTCCGCCAGGTGCAGCAGCGCTTCGTGCGGGTCACCGGCAGAGGAGGAGTCCGTGATGCGACGTGTGGCGATACGGCCGAGCGCAGAGGTCGACACGACGTCGGGCGCCGTGCCCGGCCACCAGACGACGACGGGCGCGTCGGGCAGCAGCAGAGCAGTGACGAGTCCCTCCTCGTCGCTGGCCGTGTCGCCGTACGCGCGCAGCACGATCACCTCGCTGGCGCCAGCATCGCCGCCGACGCGGATCTGAGCGTCGAGCCGGGTTGCGGCATCCGCTTTCGGGTGGTCCGGATCGGCGGTGGAGACCACGATGACGCGCATCGGGTGCTCACGGGATGCCTCGTTCGCCGCCTCGATGACCTCTTCTTCTTGGCCGAGTCGGGTGGCGATGATCAGCGTGAGCACGCGCCCGAGAGCGACCGCTCCGCCCTCTTCGCGGATCTTGATCAGCGTCTTCGAGACGTTGCTGGTCGTGGTGTCGGGGAGATCGACGATCACTGTGTGCTCCTCATTATGGGCGCCTCCAGGTACGCCCGTCGCGGGCGAGAAGTTCATCTGCGGATGCCGGACCCCAGGTTCCTGGGCGGTATTGCTCTGGTGTGCCGTGCGACGCCCAGTACTCCTCGATCGGGTCGAGGATCTTCCACGAGAGTTCGACCTCCTCGTGGCGCGGGAACAACGGCGGGTCGCCGAGGAGCACGTCGAGGATGAGCCGTTCGTACGCCTCGGGGCTGGCCTCCGTGAAGGCGTGGCCGTACCCGAAGTCCATGCTCACGTCTCGCACCTGCATGCCCGCGCCTGGCACCTTCGAACCGAACCTGATGGTCACGCCCTCGTCCGGCTGTACCCGGATGACCAGCGCGTTCTGGCCCAAGGCCGACGTTTGGCTCTCGGCGAAGAGCTGCTGCGGTGCCCGCTTGAAGACGACCGCGATCTCGGTCACCCTTCGGCCGAGCCGTTTGCCCGCTCGCAAGTAGAACGGAACGCCCGCCCAACGCCGGGTACCGATGTCGAGCTTGATCGCCGCGAACGTCTCGGTCGTGGAGTGCGGGTTCATGCCGTCTTCATCGAGGAATCCGATGACCTTCTCGCCGCCCTGCCAACCGCTCGAATACTGTCCGCGCGCCGTCGCTTCGCTGAGATCCTTCGGCAGACGTACCGCCTTCAGCACCTTCTCCTTCTCGGCGCGCAGGTCTGCCGCGTCGAACGACACCGGCTCCTCCATCGCGGTCAGGGCGAGAAGCTGCAGCAGATGGTTCTGGATGACGTCGCGCGCTGCCCCGATGCCGTCGTAGTAACCGGCACGGCCGCCCACTCCGATGTCCTCTGCCATGGTGATCTGCACGTGGTCGACGTAGTTGGCGTTCCAGATCGGCTCGTAGAGCTCGTTGGCGAAGCGCAGAGCAAGGATGTTCTGCACCGTCTCCTTGCCGAGATAGTGGTCGATGCGGAACACCGAGTCGGGCGGGAACACCGACTCGACGACCTTGTTCAGCTCGCGTGCCGTCT
>DASZMW010000241.1:0-3598 GCA_035551735.1 Humibacter sp.
CCCAACCACTCATCCGCAACCGCCGGCCGCACCCGCCATCACCACCGTCGACACGGGCGGCGGCAGGTACTTCCCGCTGGTCTCTGGGACCGCGCAGGCGGGCGACACTGTGAAGGTCACCGGTGCGGGTTCGAGCGTGACCACGCAAGCAGGTGCTGATGGCTCGTGGACCATCAGCACCGCCTTCACCGGTTACGGCGTCGGGACCGGAACCGTCTCGGCGACGCAGACGGATGCGAGCACCGGCCTCGAATCCGCGGCGACCACCGCGTCGTTCACGCTCGGTGCGCCTCAGGCATCCGTCACCGGCGTGCTCAGACCCGGCGGGCTCTGGGTCAAGATGACGACGACGGGCGCGACGGGCGCAGGCTACGAGCTGTTCCTCGATGGGACGAGCCTCGGCGTCTCGACGCTCGCCGGCTCTGGCAGCGACACCCGCTACCGGTTGGTCTGGCAGACCGGCGCGCACACGATCGACGCACGCTACTCGGACCGCGCTGGGCGGGTCGGGCCAAGCAGCCAGACATCGTTCACTGTGCGGCTCTGATCCGCGACACCGTTCGCAGGGTGAAGACCAGCATGACGAGCGACACCGCGAGGATCGCGAGCGCTGCCCACGGCACGAAGCCGATGCCCCACACCGCGTAGACCGCGCCGCCCACGAGGGCGCCACCGCCGATCCCCACGTTGAACGCCGTCGTGTAAAGGGCGCTCGCGGTGTCGCGGAAGCGGGCGGAAGCGACCTGCAGCAACTCCGTCTGCAGGAGCGGTGGCAGGCATCCGAACGCCAGAGCCCACAGGGCGAACGCCACGATCGCCACAGGCGGAACGCCCGCGAACGCTCCGAGCAGTGCCACGCCGACCGACGTGAGCACGAGCCCGACGGTGATCGCCCGATTCGGGATGCGCCCGAGCACCGTCCCGACCAGCGCGACGGCTATCGCACCCATCACGCCGCCGACGAAGAGCATCGGACCGACGGCACCCGCCCCGAAATGCATCGCCTCGATCACGAACGGGGCGATGTACGCGTTCAGAGTGAAGCTTCCGAGCGTGATGAGCCCGGTGAGCACGCAGATCAGGATGACCGGCACGATGCTGGCATCCCGCCTCGAGCCCAGCACAACGCGGGTCGCACCGGTGGTCAACGGCAACGGCTCACGCGGGGCCTTCGGCAGCATGATCCCCACGACGACGGCGCCGACGACGAGGAGGCATCCGACCATGGCGAAGGCGAAGCGCCAGTTCACGGCGTGCCCGATGATGGTGGCGAGCGGCGCACCGAGGATCAGAGCGAGCGAGACGCCGCCCGACGTGATCGAGACGGCTCGTGCCAGCTGGCGAGGAGCAACGATGTGGCCGGCGTACGCGCCCGTCACGGCCCAGAAGACGCCGTGCGCCATGCCGCCCGTGATGCGCGCCACAACGGCCACACCGTAGTTCGGCGCCACCGCCAGTAGAAGAGAGCTGAGGCCGATCACCACGATCACGGCCACCACGAGCACGCGTCGCGGGATGCGCCTGGTCAGCGCCGTGAGCGGTGTCGCGGCGAGCACGACGGTGAACGCATAGACCGAGACGAGCAGGCCGGCCTGCGGGGTGGTCACGTGCAGACCGCCTGCGATCTCGGGCAGCAGGCCAGTCGGCAGCGTCTCGCTGGTCACGGCGAGGAACGCGGCGGCGGCGAGGGCGAGCATCCCGATCCAGGGGAACGGCTTCTCCGCACGGGCCGCTGACTGCTCGGACGACACGAGTACCCCCTGGCTGACGAGAATGTGCTGGCGAAATCGACGATGGCCCGCATCGTGAAGAGTGAGAACACACGAGCCTATCGGCCGTCGCACGGCCCGTGCGGTCGCATCCGGCGCGTGCTCTAGCCTGATTCTCATGGACTCGCAGACGGATGCTCCTGGGCAGCGGCTCACCCACTGGGTGCTCACACTGATCTGCGCCGATCGCCCAGGAATCGTGCACGCCATCAGCGGTGCGGTCGTTGCTGCCAGGGGCAACATCACCGAGAGCCAGCAATTCTCCAGTTCCGACACCGGGCGCTTCTTCATGCGGCTGCAGATCGAGTCGACCGCCGACCGCGACGAATTCGAGGCTGCCATCCTGCCGGTGACGCAGACGTACGACATGTCGTGGAACCTCGACCGGGTGGGAAGGCCGCTGCGCACCCTGGTGCTAGCGTCAACGGCCGCGCACTGCGTCAACGACCTGCTGTTTCGGCAGCGGGCAGGGCAGCTGCCCGTCGACATCCCTCTCGTACTCTCCAATCACGGCACGCTTCGTGAACTGGCGGGCTTCTACGGGGTTCCCTTCGACTCGCTTCCGGTGACGGATGCCGCCAGCAAGGCCGCCTTCGAGGCGAGGGTGCTCGACGAGGTGGAGCGCCACGACATCGAGCTCGTCGTGCTCGCCAGGTACATGCAGATCGTCTCACCCGAGTTGTGCGACGCCCTCGCCGGACGGTGCATCAACATCCACCACTCCTTCCTGCCGGGATTCAAGGGAGCCAACCCGTACAAGCAGGCGCATGCGCGCGGCGTGAAACTCATCGGCGCGACGGCGCATTTCGTCACGAGCGACCTCGACGAGGGACCGATCATCGAGCAGAACGTCGTGCGCGTCGATCACGCGCAGTCCCCCTCGCAGCTCGTGGCCATCGGGCAGGACGAGGAGAGCCGCACCCTCACGCAGGCCGTCAAGTGGTTCGCGGAGAATCGCATCCTGCTCGACGGCGCCCGCACGATCATCTTCCGCTGACCCGCGCCCCCGCGCTCCTCGTCCCCCCCGCACCCCTGGGCGTCCACGCCACTCGTCCCCGCGCCCCTTGGGGGTCGACGGGAGACGGAGACGGGGGACGGGTCTCCCCTTGTCGCCGATACTATGGACGCGATGTCTGCGCAGAGTACCGAGCACGCGCGCGTCCAGATCGGCTTCTGGGACGTGCTGCGATTCCTGATCGAGCTGTTCGCCTTCGTGACCCTGGCGATCTGGGGTTTCATCGCCTGGCCGTTCCCGTGGAACATCGTCGTCGGCATCGCCGCGCCGGCGCTGGCCATCGTGCTCTGGGCGCTGTTCCGCTCGCCGAAGGCCGTGATCCACGTCGACACGTTCGGCAAAGCCATCGTCGAGATCATCGTGATGACCGCTGCCGCCTTCGCCTGGTGGGATCTCGGCCAGCCGTTCGTCGCCGTGCCATTCGCGATCATCGCTCTGCTGAGCGGCATCATCACCGGCCGCAAGGAACTGGCGTGAGTGGCGCGCGGGTCATCCATGGCGCGCGCAAGCTGGATGCCGACGGACACGTCGACGAATTCTGGCTCGCCACGCAGGGCGAACGCATCGCCGCGACGGGTAGCGGCACGGGATGGCGCGCGTTCGCCGAGGGTGCCGAGGTCGTCGATGCCTCCGGTCACTGGCTGACACCCGGCTTCATCGACGTGCACTCGCACGGCGCGGGCGGCCACGGCTACGAGGAAGGCCCTGACGACATGGTCGCGGCCCTCGCGACCCATCGCAAGCACGGCACGACCCGGTCGGTGCTGAGCCTCGTCGCCAACCCGCTCGCGGAGCTGCGCGAGAGCCTCGAGGA
>DASZMW010000242.1:0-4137 GCA_035551735.1 Humibacter sp.
TGACGCCGTGCGCCGCTACATCGAGACGACGAGCAAGCGCGAGCTGCTCGACCGCGCCATCGAAGCGACGCTGACGCAATATGGGGAAGCGCTGCGTCGATTGGGCGACGAGGAGTGATCTACCTCGATCTGGACGATGCCCTTCGACTGGCGTCGGTCATGCTCGGCGGCGAACCGCCGGTGCGTGATCTCGGCCTGCTGGAGTCGGCACTGTCACGGCCGATGGCCAGCTACTTCGGGGACGGACTCTATCCGTCGATCGAGCTCAAGGCAGCGGCTCTCATGCACTCCATCGCGAAGAACCACGCTCTCGTTGATGGGAACAAGCGTCTTGCGCTGGCCAGCATGCATGTCTTCCTGCTCATGAACGGACATCGGCTCACGATGACCAACGACGAAGCGTTCGTCTTCACCAAGCAGGTGGCTTCCGGTGACCTTGATGACGTGACCGTCATTGCGGCCGTCATCGACGAACATCTCGCCCAGCGGTCGTGACCGGCTCGTCTCAGTGCCCGACGACCACCGTGGGCTCGCCGAGCGAGGCATCCGTGCCCATTTCCTCGGCGATGCGGTTCGCCTCCTCGATCAAGGTCGCGACGATCTCTGACTCCGGAACCGTCTTGATGACCTCGCCCTTGACGAAGATCTGACCCTTGCCGTTGCCGGATGCCACGCCGAGGTCGGCCTCACGCGCCTCGCCGGGGCCGTTCACGACGCATCCCATGACGGCGACACGGAGCGGAACGCTCATGCCCTGCAGTCCCTCGGTGACGCTGTCTGCGAGCGTGTAGACATCCACCTGGGCGCGGCCGCACGACGGGCACGACACGATCTCGAGCTTGCGCTCGCGCAGGTTCAGCGACTGCAGAATCTGCAGGCCCACCTTCACCTCTTCGACCGGCGGGGCGGAGAGCGAGACGCGGATCGTGTCGCCGATTCCCTCGGAAAGCAGGATGCCGAACGCCGTCGCCGACTTGATCGTGCCCTGGAACGCCGGCCCGGCCTCCGTCACACCGAGATGCAGCGGCCAATCGCCACGCTCGGCGAGCAGCCGGTACGCCTTGACCATCACGATCGGGTCATTGTGCTTCACCGAGATCTTGAAGTCGTGGAAGTCGTGCTCCTCGAACAGGCTCGCCTCCCACACCGCGCTCTCGACGAGGGCCTCCGGCGTGGCCTTGCCGTACTTCTGCAGGATGCTCGGCTCCAGCGAGCCCGCGTTCACGCCGATGCGGATGGAGACATCGGCAGCCTTGGCCGCCTCCGCGATCTTGCCGACCTGATCGTCGAACTTGCGGATGTTGCCCGGGTTCACGCGAACCCCGGCGCAGCCGGCGTCGATCGCCGCGAAAACATAGTTGGGCTGGAAGTGGATATCGGCGATGACCGGAATCTGACTCTTCCTGGCGATGATCGGCAGCGCCTCGGCGTCGTCGCGGCTGGGGACGGCGACGCGAACGATGTCGCATCCGGATGCCGTCAGCTCGGCGATCTGCTGCAACGTCGCGTTGATGTTCGTGGTCGGCGTCGTCGTCATCGACTGCACGCTGACGGGGGCGTCACCGCCCACCAACACCTTGCCCACCCGGATCTGCCGGGATTTGCGGCGCGGGTGGAGCACTTCGGGCACGGACGGCATACCGAGATTGACTGCTGGCACGACGTTCAGTCTAGGTCTCGTGACCCATCGGGGTTCGGATGCGCACCTCGCCCCCAGCCACCATTCGGGTCGCACTTCCTGTCGCATCCACCCACGGCACCGACATCTTCTGCGACTCCACCGGTGATGCACGGTCAGTCGGCAGCCACCTCGTTCAGCAGGTGCTCCAGCGCTTCGGCGACGGTGGCGGTCTGCTCGATGTGGGCGGAGTGGCCGCAGTTCGAGAGCTCAAGCTCGCGGTAGCGTCCTCCGCCGGTCGTGTAGCGCTCGAGCACCGTGCGCGTCTGGCGGAGCATCGGCTGTGGCGGCGCCACCTCCTCACCCGGCCAGTCCGGCAGCACGCCGACCTTGCCGAGGGTGTTGAGGTCGAAGAACGATTCGTCGCCGACGATCGCGTCGCTCTCACCGTGGATCCAGAGCACCGGCGGCTTGTGATCGAGTCCGACGATCCCCGAAACGTCGAAGTACTTCGGGGCCATCGTGTTCAGTACGCCGCGCGTGCCTGCCGCCAGGCCCGGCCAGTTCGGCGACGGCACAGCGTCTCCCGGATAGTTGTCCTCTCCGGTCTTGGTGGTCAGCATCGACTCCACCCACAAGTCCTCGTGTTCGCTCGCGTACCCCGGCGCGACGTACGACGACCGGAACACCGAGCGCGGAGACGTCGCCTCGTCCGCCGTGCGGTCCCCCGACGCCAGCCTGGCCACGAAATCCGGGTTCGCCCCGCCTGCGCCGACGCCCGCGTCGTCATCCGTCAGGCGTGTGCCGTCCGCCGCGGTTCCGCCGAAACCGTAGGGCGAAACGGGAGAGATCAGCGTGACGGATGCGACCGACTCCGGCCGGTCGAGCAACTGCTGCAACACGACGCCACCGCCCATGCTCCAGCCGACCAGGTGCACACGATCGATGGCGAGAGCGTCGAGAACCGACCACACGTCGTCCGCATAGTCGCGCAGGCCGCGCGTGGCATCCACCGGGAGCGTCTCGCTGTCGCCGAAGCCGCGCAGATCGACGGCGAGCGCTCGGATGTTTGCGGGTAGCGCGAGCATGAGCGGTTGCCAGAACAGGCTGGACGACACGTTGCCGTGCACGAATACCGCTGTCGTGCCCGGTTCGTCAGCAGGGCGTTCGAGCACGCCGGCACGAAGCCGCCCGGTCGGAACGGTCTCGGCTCGGATGCCTTCGAATGTCGAACTCATCGCCGCGCTTCCTCTCCATCGAGTTCGACGCGCAGCGAAGGCTGCGTCGCCGCGATCACGTCGTCGACCGTCACGTCGGGTGCGAGTTCGCGCAGCACGAGCCCGTCGGGCTCAACGTCGATCACCGCAAGGTCTGTGATGATGCGGTTCACGACGCCGCGGCCCGTGAGCGGCAGCGTGCATTCGTCGACGATCTTCGGGCTGCCGTCTTTTGCGACGTGTTCCATGAGCACGATCACCCTGCCTGCACCGTGCACGAGGTCCATCGCGCCGCCCGGACCCTTGACCATCTTCCCGGGAATCATCCAGTTGGCGAGGTCGCCTCTGGCCGACACCTGCATCGCGCCGAGGATGGCCGCATCGATCTTTCCGCCGCGGATCATGCCGAAGCTCAGGGCCGAGTCGAAGAACGCGGCGCCGGGCAGCACGGTGACCGTCTCCTTGCCCGCGTTGATGAGGTCGGGATCGATGGCATCCGCTTCGGGATACGGGCCGACGCCGAGGATGCCGTTCTCCGACTGCAGCACCAGCGTGCGTCCGGCCGGCACGTAGTTGGGTACCAGGGTCGGCAGCCCGATGCCGAGGTTCACGTATGCGCCGTCGGGCAGCTCGAGGGCGGCGCGCGCGGCCATCTCGATTCTCGTCAAAGGCATCCCTCAACCCTCCGATCCGGCGCGCACCGTGCGCCGCTCGATGCGTTTGTCGATGTCGGTTCCGACCTCGATGACGCGCTGCACGTAGACGCCTGGCAGGTGCACGGCATCCGGATCGATCGCACCGGGTTCGACGAGCGTCTCGACCTGGGCGATGCAGATTCGCCCGGCCATCGCCGCCAGCGGCGAGAAGTTGCGTGCCGACTCGTGGAAGACGAGGTTGCCGTGAGCGTCGCCGATCTTGGCGTGCACGAGCGAGAAGTCGGTGCTGATCGCCTCCTCGAGCACGAAGTCCTTCGCCGCGCCGCGCACATCGAATTCGCGCACGTGCTTGGCCGGCGACGCGAGCGCGACGGATCCGTCGGCGCCGTAGCGAAGCGGCAATCCGCCCTCGGCGATCTGCGTGCCGACGCCGGTCTGCGTGTAGAAGGCAGCGATGCCCGAGCCGCCGGCACGGAGCTTTTCGGCTAGCGTCCCCTGCGGTGTGAGCTCGACCTCGAGTTCGCCGCTGAGGAACTGCCGTTCGAATTCCTTGTTCTCACCGACGTATGACGAGGTCATCTTGCGAATGCGCCTCGCGCCGAGCAGGAGCCCCAGTCCCCAGTCGTCGACGCCGCAGTTGTTGCTG
>DASZMW010000243.1:0-6720 GCA_035551735.1 Humibacter sp.
CGGCGCGGCGGGCAGATCGGTCACTTTCAGGGCATCCTGGTGCAGCACCGTCAGCTCAGACGACGCCTCGGGCGCGAGTTCGGCCACTGTGATCGGCAACTGTGCAGCCAGCCTCCCGTCGATCTCGACGGCGACGACGGAGGCGCCCGTCTCCAGGAGCCCCAGCGTGAGCGACCCGAGACCCGGTCCGACCTCGAGAACGACGTCACCGGCCTCGACCCCGCCGACCCGCACGATGCGCCGCACCGTGTTGGCGTCGATCACGAAGTTCTGCCCGAGCTTCTTCGTCGGTGTGACGTCGAGGAGCTCGGCGAGATCTCTGATCTGCGCCGGACCCAAGAGCTGCATCGGATGCCCCTGCCCGCGCTAGGCGATCGCGCCGGTGGGCGTCGTCGGCGGCGTGGCCACCGGCTCGGAGTCCCACTTGCCGTAGACGAGTTCGGTGTTCGAGGCGAGCTGGGCGCCGAGCACCGAGACATCGGTGCCGATCGCCTCTGCCATGCCGCGCACCGTGTGAGGAATGAGATAGGGAGCGTTGGGCCTGCCCCGGTAGGGCATCGGAGTGAGGTACGGGGCGTCCGTCTCGACGAGCAGCAGCGACCGCGGGGCGATCTGGAGAGCATCCCGCAGCTTCTGCGCGTTCTTGAACGTGACAGTGCCTGCGAACGACATGAACCAGCCGTTGTCGGCACAGGTCTGCGCCAGCTCGGCGTCCCCGGAGAAACAGTGGAACACCACGGTCTCTGGGGCGCCGACGCGCTGCAGCGTGGCGATGACGTCGTCGTGCGCGTCGCGGTCGTGAATCTGCAGCGCGAGCCCGTGCCGTTTGGCCATCTCGATGTGCGCCTCGAACGAAGCGAACTGGGCGGCACGCCCGCTCGCGTCGGTGCGGAAGAAGTCGAGACCCGTCTCGCCGATCGCCCGAACGCGCGGCCGAGCGGCGAGCGAGTCGATCACGGCCAGTGCGTCGTCGAGCGCGCCTGCGGCATCCAGCTCGGGAGCATCGTTCGGATGGATGGCCACCGCGGCCAGTATGCGCGGCTCGATCGCGGCCGTGTCAGCCGCCCAGATCGACGACGCGACATCGGTGCCGACCTGCACGATCCCCCGCACGCCAACTGCCGAAGCGCGATCGAGCTGCTCTCGGTAGTCGAGCGCGTACCCGTCCTCGATGCGGCCGGGCCGCGCAGACGGATCGATGTGCGTGTGGTTGTCGTACACCGGCACCACGAGGGGCGTCGGCAGCGGCGGGTACGTCGGATCGCTGGGCATCGGGTCAGCTTGCGACGGCCGCTTCGATGCGCGGGAACAGCGCATCCAGCTGCGACACACGGATGCCTGCGGGCAGCTGCCCCCATCGCCCCGCGTCGCGGAGCGGCTGGGCGGTGATGTCGCCGAGGGCATCCTGCGCACCGAGCGCCGCCCACAGCTTGCCCGCCGCCTTCGGGATCACCGGAGACAGCAGAACGGCGAGCGCGCGGAGCCCTTCAGCTGTGGTGGCGAGCACAGTTTGCAGCCGCTCGCGGGTCGCCTCGTCCTTGGCGAGCACCCACGGTTCCTGCTCCGTGATGTAGCCGTTCAGTTCGTCGACGATGGTCCACACCGCGGCGACGCCCTCGTGGATGGCGAAACGTTCGATGGCGGCATCCGCGTTCGCGGCGGCATCCGCCACGATCTGCCGCACCTTCAGGTCCGCCTCGTTCGGCTCGCCTGCCACGGGGATCTCACCGTCGAAGTAGCGATGCAGCATGGCGATCACGCGGGAGGCGAGATTGCCGAAGCCGTTCGCGAGCTCCGCCTGGTAGCGGGCGGAGAGGTCTTCCCAGCTGAACGAGCCGTCCTGGCCGAAGCTGATGGCGCGCATGAAGTAGTACCGGAAGGCGTCGGACCCGAACGTATCGGTGATCTGCGACGGCGCGATGCCGGTGAGTTTGGACTTGCTCATCTTCTCGCCGCCGACGAGCAGCCACCCGTGTCCGAAGACCTTGTGCGGCACATCGAGCCCTGCCGCCATCAGCATGGCCGGCCAGATGACGGCGTGGAACCGGGCGATGTCCTTGCCCACCAGGTGGTAGGCCGGCCAGCGTCGGGCGAACAGCTCGGGGTCGTCTCCGTAGCCGACGGCCGTCGCGTAATTGAGCAGTGCGTCGAACCACACGTAGACGACGTGCGACGGATCCCACGGCACCTTGATGCCCCAGTCGAAGCTGGACCGCGAGATCGAAAGGTCGGAGAGGCCCTGCCGCACGAACTGGATGATCTCGTTGCGCACGCTTTCGGGCTGAACGAAATCCGGTTGCGACTCGTAGAGGTCGAGCAGCCGCTGACCGAAGTCGCTCATGCGGAAGAAGTAGTTCTTCTCCTTGAGGATCTCGATCGGCCGGGAGTGGATCTTGCACACCAGCTGGCCCTGGTACTCACCGCTGAGCGGTTCATCGAGCTCATCGCGCTGCTTGTACTCCTCACAACCGACGCAGTAATAGCCCTCGTATTCGCCCGCGTAGATGTGCCCGTCGTCGTGCAGCTTCTGCAGGAACTTGCCGACGGCTTCTTCGTGTCGCACGTCTGTGGTGCGAATGAAGTCGTCGTTGGCGATGTCGACGGTCTCCAGCAGCGGCTTCCATGCGGATGCCACCAGCCGGTCCGCCCATTCCTGCGGCTCCAGGCCGTTCGCCGTGGCCGTGCGCAGGATCTTCTGGCCGTGCTCGTCGGTTCCGGTGAGCAGCCAGGTGTCGTCGCCCGCCTGGCGGTGCCAGCGGGAGAGCACGTCGGCCGCGACCTCCGTGTAGGCATGCCCGATGTGGGGAACATCATTCACGTAGAAAATGGGCGTGGTGATGTAGAACGAGGAGCCGTCGGACATGCGCTCCATCCTAATTGGCGGAACGCACCTGCCCTGTCGTGTTACAACCGGCCTGCTATGGTGCCAGGATGCCTCGTCTCCTTCACCTCAACGGCCCGTCCCTGGTCGGCAAGTCGACGCTGGCGCGGCGTTACGCGGCGGAGCATCCCGGCACGCTGAACCTCGATCTGGATGTCCTGGTCGGCTTGGTCGGTGGCTGGCAGGATGACTTCGCGTCGGCCCTGGCCGTCGCGCGAGGTCACGGGACCGCGATCGCCGTCCGGCACCTCGAAGCAGGGCACGACGTCGTGCTTCCGCAGCTGATCACGAGCTTCGACGGGCATCCGTGGGCGGACGACGTCGCAGCCCAGGCCGGCGCCGAATACGTCGAGGTCGCGCTGATGGCCGATTCGGCCGAGCACGAGCAACGGCTGCTGGCGAAGCGGCCGGAGCACGCCGTCGAGGCGTACACGCAGCAGACGCTGTCGGAGCCGGACGGCGAACTGTTCGGTCGCATCCGGCTGCATCTGGAGACGTACCTCGCCGGTCGCCCGGCCACGATCCGACTCGACACGAGCGGCCTCGATGCGGATCAGGCGTACCTGCGCCTGACCGCGGTGCTCGGGGAGGCGCGAGGCTGACGTCGGTCAGTCGAGCTTCGTCCGGTCAGATATCGATGGAGCCCGGCCGTTCGGGCTCAGCGGGCGTTCCGTCGGCGAGGATCACATCAACCATGCGGACCGCCCGATCCGAGAGACCGTCTCCCGGGTAGAAATCCTCGTAAAGAACTTCAGCCTCCTGGAGTGTGTCGATTGCGCAGAGACCGAGCAGAAGTCGGATGTCTCTCGTGTCTCGACCCGGTCGATTGGCTCTCAGCTTCATTGCGAGGAGCGCGTCCGCTGCCGCAACCTCGATGACGATGCCGGCTTCGTCGTAGATGGTCGTCCATTCCACTGTTCGTCCCAATGTGGGAAGTGCATCGGCTTGTGTGACGGCGAAGTTGAGCCAGTCGGGGTCCCAATCGTGCCTGACTGCCACACGGCTCGCCGCCGAAGCCACGGCCTCATCGCTCCCGGGCCGAACGTGCAGCACGTCGAGATCCTGAGTGGTGCCGCGATCGAAGTAGGCCAGCGCCAAAGCTGCTCCACCGACGATGCGGATTCCGGCTTTTTCGCCGGCACTCCTGAGCTCCGCTACGACCTCCCGGAGCCCCGCGATGATGTCGCTTCGATTCAATGCGGTAGACATGGCTACACGCTCTCGAACGTATCTCGCCAGACAAGGACACCACGTTTGGCGAACTCTTCCGGCACCTCCTCGAGCGGCGGCTCTGGATCGGCCGGATCGATGACGAGTGCAGTCGGCTCATCGAGAAAGCGATCTGTTTCCGTGACCCATTTCGGCGCCGGAAGACCTTCTTCGTCGAGTCGCCATGCGACTAGTGCAGCGATGGCGGCGTCCCAAACGTCGATGCCCGTCGACTCCGGTTCAGCGATGCCGAGCACACCCCGCAGGAGTCCGTGTTCTGCCTCGAGGCCGTCACTCAGCTGGATCAGCACGCGAAGGGCGCGGTCCCTGTCACCAGTACGGAGGAACCCTCGTATTTCTGCAGCCGTGGTGGCCGCGTCGTCCCGTCGTGTGGGTGCGGAGTAAAGCCGATGACCGGTACCCGCCAGAAGGCGATCGATGGTCTCGAAAGCAGCGTGGCGCCCCTGCTCCGAACGAGAAACGCTTGCCTGATCAATGCGGGTGCGATCAGCCAGCTGCTTCTGCGTGAGTCCTCTGCTTCTCCGTGCCGCGCGAACCAAGGTCGATGCGTTTGCCATCGAAGACCTCCTCCGAGCGCCAATATGACGTGAACAACATATTACATCAACTCGACCGTCACGGCACCAGCACGATGCGCCCGAACACCGTGCCTGCATCCATCTCCCGGTGCGCGTCGGCTGCCCGCTCCAGCGGCAGAACCTCGTGCACAACGGGGTGCAACTCGCCCAGGGTCGCAGCTTCGAAGAAGCCGGCACGGGCGGCATCCCGATCGGCGATCGGAACGGTGTCAAGGCTGAACGTCGCGACGGACCGCGACTGCTGGAACGCCCGCACGAGGCCCATGCCGAAGTCGGCCGGCGGCATCCCCGCCACGGCGCCCACGAGCACGAGGCGTCCGTTCGGAGCGAGACGATCGAGGAAGGCGGGCACGTCGGCGCCGCCGATGATGTCGATGATCACGTCGAAGGATGCCGGCGCATCCGCCTCGCCCGCCCCCGAACGGTCGAGCACGTGTGTCGCCCCGAGCTCGACCAGCCTTCGCCCGCGCTCCTGCGACGACGTCGTCACCGCGACGACGCCGGCTCCCCCGCGAGCCGCGAGTTCCACGGCGGCGATGCCGATGCTGCCGGCAGCGCCGCGCACCAGCACGGACTCCCCGCGTGCGAAATGTGCGTGCGCGAGCGCGAAATGCGCGACGGGCCCCGCGCTCCCGATCGCCACCGAATCAACCGACGTGAGGCCGCGCGGCAACGGCACGACGTCGCCGATACCTGCGACCGCCTGCTCCACGTATCCGCCGCCGGTACCGGTGAACGCCCAGACCCTGCGCCCGATCCAGGCACGATCGACGTCGCCGCCGACAGCCGTCACGACGCCGGCGACCTCGCTGCCCGGAATGTGGCCCTCGGCGAAACCGTAACCGCCGAGGGTGCCGCGGCGGATCACGGCGTCCACGCCGCCGACTCCGATCGCCTCGGTTTGGATCACGACCTGATCGGATGCCGGGACCGGCTCCGGAACATCCGTCACCGTCATGCCGTCCGGGTCGCCGAATCGCTGGATCGTCACCGCTCGCATCATGTTCTCCTTGGTGTCAGTGGGGTACCGTTGCGACCGTAGTGGACGCCCCCGTCCGGTTACAGAAGTGAGAGACGTGACCGAAGCATTGCCTCGGATGCTCCGCACCGACGCCCAGGACAACCGTGATCGCATTCTCGATGCGGCTCGGCAGCTGTTCTCCGAGCGCGGCATCGACGTGACGATGCGTGATGTCGCGCGTCACGCCGGCGTCGGTCCCGCGACCCTCTACCGTCGGTTTCCGACGAAGCAGGGCCTCGTCGACGAGGCGTTCGCCGACGAGCTGCGCACGTGCAGCGGAATCGTGGCGGATGGCTGTTCAGACACCGACCCTTGGCGTGGCTTCCGCTCGGTGATCGAGCGCATCACCGTGCTCAACGTTCAGAACCAGGGCTTCGTCGACGCGTTCATGTCTGCGAATCCGCAGGTCGACAGTGTCGCGGCGCACCGGGCATCCCTGCTCCGGAAGCTCACGGAGCTCGCCGCGAGGGCTCAGCGGGCAGGAGGCCTGCGCTCCGACTTCGTCATAGACGACCTGCTGCTCGTGCTGATGGCCGGCCGGGGACTGACGTCAGCGCCGACCGAGCGTCGTGCCGCCGCTGCCAGGCGCTTCGCCGCGCTCGCCATCGACGCCCTCAGCGCCTCAGGATCCCGCGCAGATCTGCCGCGAGCGCCGCGGCTGGCATCCGCGATGGCGCTCAACGGTCGGTAGGCCGCCGCGATCGGCTCAGCCCGGCTCAGGATGCCCCGCCGGGAAGCGGACCGTGCGCGTACGTGTGTGCCTCGGCGGCGAGTTCGCCCCAGTCCGCGACGTCGTTGATCGCGACCCAGTGGGATGCCTCGCCCGGCTCCTTCTCGAGGAATGTCGCGATCTCCCGTGCGACCAGGTCGTCGGCCCGATTCGACGGCAGCTTCACGGCGAGTGAGTCTCCCACGAGGTAGGCGAATCGGAGGCCCTTGACGTAGAGGGAGCCGTCGCGCACGTCGACATCTCGGTCGGGGTCGGTTTTCAGGTCGAAGACGAGGGAGTC
>DASZMW010000244.1:0-3214 GCA_035551735.1 Humibacter sp.
CCGCAAGCGACTCGAGGTGCTGCGGGCGAACCGTCCGGGTCCTGAACCGCGCTGATTCGTCAGCACTGATCCATCAGGACTGATTACTGGCTGCCCGGCTCGTCATCCTTCTGGATGGTCGACGCCGGGCAGCCAGCTCTGTCCCGGCACGCCCCATCCCTGCTTGCGCTCCACCTTGGCGGCCGTTCGCGCGTATCCGTCGGTGAGGCGGTCGACATAGAGCAGACCGTCGAGGTGGTCGTACTCGTGCTGGAAGATGCGTGCCAGCCAGCCCTCTGCGCGAACCTCGAACGGTTCGCCGTCGACGTCGAACGCCTGCAGAACAGCGGACGCAGCGCGTCGCAGCGGGAATCGCTCGCCAGGAAACGACAGGCATCCCTCCGCCTCCGTCTCCGGATCGGCGTCGCCGGCCGGCGGGGGAGAGATCCAGAGCGTCGGATTGATCGCGGCGCCGCGGTGGCGAACGTCGGAGTCGTCGGTCCAGTCGTAGACGAAGAGCCGTTTCGCAACGCCGACCTGCGGCCCCGCGAGGCCGACACCGGGAGCAGCGGTCATGGTGTCGTACATGTCGCTCACGAGTTCGGCGAGGTCGGCGTCGAACTCGGTGATCTCGGAGGCGGGGGAGTGCAGCACGGGGTCGCCGCAGATGCGAATGGGGAGAACGGCCATTCGTCAAGGGTATCGGCGGTCAATGCCGTTAGTGTCGTTGAGTGATCTCGGAACTGGCGGCCTCGACCACCGATCTGACGGCACTTCAGCCACGCCAGTTCATCGGCATTCCGATCGCCCTCGTTGGCGCTGTCTTCCTCTCCCTCGGCGCTCAGTTCCAGCACCGCGGCGTCACGAAGGTCGAGCGCCGCACAGACGGCGACGGCCGTGGCGGGCTGCAGGTGCGACAGCTGGCGCTCCTACTCGCCAGACCCTCGTGGGTGTTCGGCACGCTCATGCTCGGGCTGGCGATCGCGCTGCAACTGACGAGTCTGGCGTTCTCGCCGCTCATCGTCGTGCAGCCCCTCGGCGCGGTATCGCTCGTGATCACGTCGATCATCAACGTGCGCATCAGCGGCAACCCTCTGAACAAGAGGTCCATACTCGCCATCTGCCTCTGCGTGGGCGGTGTCGGCGTGTTCGTGCTGATCGCCGCATTCGCGGCTCGGGAGACCCCGGTGACCGACAGCGATCTGGTCGAGATCCTCATCGTGCTCGGATGCGTCGTGGTGGTCTTCGGTTCGGCCTTCTGGTTCCTGCGCAAACGCCTCGTCGCGTTGGGCTACGTGATCGGCGCCGGTGTGCTCTATGGCTTCGTGGCCACGCTCGCCAAGTCGGTCATCTCCCGCATAGAGCAGAGCGAGTTCGACCTGCTGACACTTTTCTGCGCGATCGCGTTGATCGCGGCCGTCGTGCTCGGTGCGTACTTCGTGCAGAACGCCTACGCGTCCGGTCCGCCCGATCTGGTCATCGCAGGCCTGACGGTGATCGACCCGCTCGTCGCCGTGACGATCGGCATCGTCATCCTGAACGAGGCTGCGGGAGCTGCGGTCTGGCAGATGATCGCGTTCGTGTTGACCGGGGCGGTCGCGATCATCGGAGTGTTCCTTCTGGCACGTGCGCACCCGGGCGTGAAGTCATACGACGACGGGGCCGACACGAAACCCGCAGGTGGCCAGAGCGCTGCATAGACTAGTGCCTTGTATTCCGGCCGGGGACGATTCCCCGGCGAGATGATCGTGCCGACGCCCCCCATGCGGCATGAAGAAAAGGATGGCTCCTTGTCGGACTCGCGCGATGCGGCTGCGACCCCCACGCCCTCGCCGGCGACGCAGCGCAAGCCTCTGAAGGTGCTGATCGGTGTCGACACGTTTGCTCCTGACGTGAACGGGGCTGCCCGGTTCGCGGAACGCCTGGCGGCTGGCCTCGTCGAGCGTGGGCACGAGGTGCACGTGATGGGCCCGTCGGCCGGCCGTAGGCACGGCACGTGGGTTGAAGAGCACGAGGGCCAGCGGATGATCATGCACCGGCTGCACAGCTGGCGATGGCCCCCGCACCCCTGGCTCCGGTTCGCCATGCCGTGGACGATCAGGCGGAACAGCGCGCGCGTACTCGACGAGGTGAACCCTGACGTCGTGCACTTCCAATCACCGGTCATCGTCGGTCGCGGCTTGTCGATCGAAGCGAAGAAGCGCGGCATCCGTCTGATCGGCACCAATCACCTGATGCCGGAGAACATGGTCGAGTTCTCACTCATTCCGAAGTGGCTGCAGAATTGGTCCGTCAACATCGCCTGGAAGGCCGCCGAGCGCACGTTCCGCAGGGCTGAAGCGGTCACCACTCCCACGCACAAGGCTGCGCAGTTCCTCGAGGAACACACCAAGTTGCGAGGTGTCTACGCCGTGTCGTGCGGAGTGGATGCCCACAAATACACGCCGAACTTCGAACCGCGCACAGAGAACCGCGTCGTCTTCGTCGGACGTGTGACCGGTGAGAAGCAAATCGACGTACTCCTTCGGGCCGTGAGCCTTCTTCCCGAGGACCTTGACGCCAAGCTGGAGATCGTCGGCGACGGCGACCAGCGCAAACACCTCGAGCAGCTAGCAGATCAGTTGGGGGTCGCTGATCGCGTGACGTTCACGGGCTACGTCTCCGATGATGAGCTTCGCGAGGCGTATACCCGTGCAACAGTGCTCGGGATGCCCTCGATCGCCGAGCTGCAATCGATCGTGACGATGGAGGCGATGGCATCCGCTCTGCCGGTCGTCGCAGCGAACGCCATGGCGCTGCCGCACCTCGTGCACGACGGGGAGAACGGATTCCTCTTCACTCCGGGCGACGTGCAAGAACTCGCCGACAAGCTCGAGACCGTGTTCCGCATGCCTCAGGATGAACTCGCCGTGATGAAGAAGGCCTCGTTGCGGCTCATCGCGGCTCACGACATCCAGCGCACCCTCTCGACGTTCGAGTGCCTGTATCGTGGTGAAGCGGTGCCGGACCTGATCGTGACGGATGCCGCGCCTGCCGCGGCCGACTAGCCCGGCCGAGGGGCGGTAGCTCAGCTGGTTAGAGCATCGGACTCATAATCCGCCGGTCACGGGTTCAAGTCCCGTCCGCCCTACTTCCCTTGAAAAACTGGGAACGGCAGTCATTGGATGGCTGCCGTTCTTGTGTGTCAGGATGTTTTTGCCCGCATTTTGCCCACGCTTGTTTCGGCGACTTCGTT
>DASZMW010000245.1:0-5738 GCA_035551735.1 Humibacter sp.
GCGAGGACTACGAGCGCCAGCATCGGCCAGCCCAGCCACGGCAGGAAGACGCGGCCGGCGAACCAGACCTCGGCGAGGCATCCTACGAGCAGCCCGACGTGCAGCACGATCATCGGCGCCACCTGCCCGCGGGCGTACTCCTTGCCGCCGTGCGCGAACGACCACCTGGCGTTGCGCGCAGAGACCACGAGCTCGGCGACCCGCTCGAACCCCACGAGCACGATGAACGCGGTGTACCAGATCACGCGGCGATATTCCCCGACGCATCGGCCAGCGGGGCAGGATGCTCCGGCCAGCGCAGCAGCACGAGCTCGGCCGTCACGCCGGGGCCGAGCGCGAACAGCAGGCCGGTCTCCCCGGGGGCCGGGGTGCGCAGCGCATCGGCGAGGATGCCCAGCACCGCCGCCGACGACTGGTTTCCCGTCGCGGCGAGCGCCCGCCAGCTCGGCGCGAGTGCGGCATCCGTGAGGCCGAGGGCCGTGGCGAACGCCTCCAGCACCTTCGGGCCGCCTGGATGCGCGAGCCACGTCGACACGTCGCCGACGCTGAGATCGTGCTCGCCGAGCAGCGCATGCACGTCGCCGGCGAAATGCTTCGCGATCACGTCCGGAACGCCGGCGCTGAGCACGATGCGGAACCCGCTGCCGCCGATGTCCCAGCCGATCACGTCTTCGGTCTGCGGATAGAGGCTGCTGCGGGTGTCGATCACGTCCGGACCGTCGAGCTCGTGCTCCGCTGCATAGTCGTCGCCGACGACCACCACAGCTGCGGCCCCGTCGCCGAACAGCCCGCTGGCCACGATGTTGGCCATCGAGTCGTCGCCGAGCTGCACCGTCAGCGAACACAACTCGACCGAGACGAGCACGGCGACGTCGTGCGGATGCCCGACCAGGTAGTCGTGCACGCGCGCCAGCCCCGCCGCGCCGGCCACGCATCCGAGCCCGAACGACGGCAGCCGCTTCACGTCACTGCGCATACCGACCCGGGTCGCCAGCTGTGCGTCGATCGACGGTGCGGCCACTCCGGTCACTGAAGTGAAAAGCACGAAGTCGACCTCGTCGGCGCGAATGCCGGCCGAACTCAGGGCATCCCTCGTCGCCTGTTCGGCCAGATCGGTGCCCGCCGATATGAAGAGGTCGTTGGCCTCGTGAAACGAGTCGAGGCCCGAGTACCGGTCGAGCTCCATCACGAGGTTGCGGTTCTCGACCCCTGACGACGCGTGGATGCGCCGCATCACGGCGGCCCGCCCAGGATCGTGTGTCAGCAATGGTTCGAGCACACCGGTGATCTCCGCCTGCGAATAGCGGTGAACTGGGACGGCCGGCGCGGCCGCCACGATACGGGACACAGGGGGAAAGTACCACGGGGCTCCCCGGCCGTTTGAGGCTCCGGGCGGATGCGCAGTGGCGGCAGTTCACCGCAAATCAGGACATGGGTGACGCCGCGGATATATCCGGCTCGCCTGCCGCGATGTCCTGAATCGTGGGCGCGGGCGCGGGCTACCTCTCCAGTCCGTCCCGATAGCTCGCCCAACCCTCCTCGATGAGCCGGAACCCTGCGTCGATCGACGGCCCCGGGTCGGGGTCGCGCGTCGCCATCAACTGGATCTGCAGGGCGAACCGCACGTAGAACCGGATCTCATCACTCGGTTCTGTGAGCGCGAACTCCTCGGTGATCGCGGTGACCAGCGAGTCTTCGTGGCGGAGCCACATCCGCTCGGCGTACTCGCCGAGGGCCGGTGTGTCCTCCATCAGGGCGAGGATGCTCCGCTGCGGCTCCTGGTCGAACGCGGCGATCTCGGCGAGGTAGTGCGCCTTCAGCGCACCGGAGATCGACGTTCCCGATGACCGCTTCGTCACAGCGGCGACGAGTCGTTCGTGCCGTTCGTCTTCATCGCTGAAGGCGAGCGATTCCTTCTGCGGAAAGTGCGCGAAGACGGTGGTGGGCGAGACATCCGCTTTGTCGGCGATCTCGCGCACGCTCACGGCATCGAACCCACGCTCGAGGAACAATTCACGGGCCGCTTCCACGATGGAGGCCCTTGTCGCGGCCTTTTTGCGCTGCCGCCGTCCCAGCGGATGCTCGTCGCTCATCATCCCAGCGTACTGGTCTCGTTCAATACCTGTATTGACTACATGATTGGTATTGATACAGTTAACGTTCCCGAGCGCAGGATGCTCGGTACCTGAGAGGACGATGACCATGACCGAGAACCTCAGTTCCAGCTCCATGCCGGAGCCAGCCGACAGCGCCGAACTCCGCTGGGTTCGCACCTGGGGCGCATCACCGCAGTCGCCGGAGAGTTCGGTTGCCTCCCTCGAGCCCTTCGCGGACGCGACCCTGCGGCAGATCGTCCGCATCAGCGGCGGCGGACGCGGTGTGCGACTCCGCATCAGCAACGAGTACGGAGCTGCACCTCTCACGATCGGTGCCGCCCGTATCGGAATCGCCGACTCCGACTCTGGCATCCTGTCGGGAAGCGACCGGGTGCTGACGTTCGGCGGCCGGGAGACCGTCACGGTGCCGGCGGGTGCTCCGGTGCTGAGCGACGCCGTCGACCTGTCCGTTCCCGCGCTGTCGCGCCTGACGATCAGGCTCTATCTGCCCGATCACGTCGAGGCCTGCACGTGCCACGGCACCTTCCACGCGCTCGGCTGGATGCTCCCGGGTGACGCCACCGCGCTCACTTCGCTGCCTGCAGACGCCGCGCCGCTTCCCGCTCAGGCTCTGATCTCGGCGGTCGAGGTGCTCCCCGACGCCCCGGCGGCATCCATCGTCGTCATCGGAGACTCCCGCGTCGACGGGATCGGCTCGACCCCGGGCGCCGATCGCCGGTGGACCGACGTGCTCGCCGAGCGCCTTGCCGAGCGCGGCGGACCCGCGCGCTACGTCGTGAACCAGGGCATCGGCGGCAACCGGATGCTCGCCGACGGCATCGGCGCATCCGCCCTCGCTCGCTTCGATCGCGACGTACTCGCCACGCCGGGCCTCTCGCACGTCGTGATCGCGGTCGGCAACGACCTCGTCTTCTCGTTCGCTCCGGAGAGTGAGGAGACTGCGGGATTCCTTGCGATGTTCCCCGGCGCTCCGGTAACGGCGGACGACGTGATCGCGGCGCACCTCCAACTCGTCGCTCGCGCACGCACGCGGGGGACGAAGGTCTACGCCGCGACCATCGCGCCATACGGCGGTTCAGAGATGTACTCGCCCGATGGCGACCAGGCCCGCGAACACGTGAACTCCTGGATCCGTACGAGCAGGGCCTTCGACGGCGTGCTCGACTTCGATGCCATCTGGCGCGACCCCGCAGATCCGACCAGCATCCGTCACGATCTGCACATGGGCGACCACCTGCACGGCAACGATGCGGGATACAAGGCGCTTGCGGAGTCCGTGGAACTCGCGTTGTTCGACTGAACCTCGGTACCTACGATCACTGTGACCGTACCGGCATCTGCTGCAGCGTCCAGCGGTTGCCGTCCGGGTCCTCGAACGTGACGAACCGGCCCCACGCCAGGTCTTCCACCTCGCTCGCGTCGACGCCGTTCGCGATGAGCTGCTCGCGCGCGGCATCCGCGTCGTCGATCACCATCTGCACGCCCCGCTGACTGCCGACGGGCATCTCGGTCAGACCTTTGCCGAACGCGATCGAGCACGCCGACCCGGGCGGCGTGATCTGCACGAAGCGGATCTCGTCGTTCACGGTCTGGTCGTAGTCGACATTGAATCCGAGCTGGTCTGCGTAGAAGTGCTTCGCCCGGTCGACGTCGCTCACGGGAACGAAGATGAGCTCGATCTTGAAGTCCATGGGATTCTCCTTTTCGTCTCGATCCGGATGCCGCGGCGCGACTCGAACCGACATCCTCACGTTAGGGAGAAATCAGGTCAGGTTTCGTCCTGATTGATCGGAGAATGGATGCCATGGCCGCCACCGCATCCCGCGTGCTCGAACTGCTCTCGTTGCTGCAGACGCACCGCCAGTGGCCAGGACCAGGGCTTGCCGACCGACTCGACATCACCGAGCGCACGCTACGGCGCGACATCGAACGGCTGCGCGTGCTCGGCTACCGCATCGACGCCACGCGCGGTGCCGCAGGCGGCTATCGGCTCGAGGCCGGCGCGCATCTCCCACCGCTGCTGCTCACCGAGGAGGAAGCCGTGACCGTGGCGGTCGGTCTGCGCTCCGCCGTCGCGCAGGGGCTCGTGGACGGCGAGAACACCACCCTGAGTGCGCTGGCGAAGTTCGAGCAGCTGCTGCCTCCAGCGCTCCGCGCACGAACGAACGCGCTCTCCGCCACGCTGCACACCCCATCGATGCGAGGAGTTCCGGTCGCGGCAGAGCTGATCGGCACGCTGGCACTCGCCTGCCGCGACCAGGAGCGCATCCGCTTCCGGTATCGAGCGGCCGACGGCACCCCGTCGAATCGCAGCGTCGAACCACACGCGGTCGTGGCGCTGGGCCGCAGTTGGTTCCTCTTTGCGTGGGATCGCGATCGCGATGAGTGGCGCACGTTCCGCATCGATCGCATCGCGGATGTCTTCGGCACCAGGGTGCGATTCGAACCGCGGCAGATACCGGGAGGCGACGCAGCGAGCTACGTGCGCATGGGCATCCGTACCGTGAAGGAGCTGCTGCGCGTCGACGTCGTGCTGCACACTCCGATCGAAGCCATGCGCGGGCGTCTCGGCGGATGGGATGCCGGCCTCGTCGACGACCCACCCGACCGCTGCGTCTGGCCGATCTCCGGGGAGAGCGTGGCACAGCTGCTCTCCGGACTCGTCTGGGTGCCGGCAGACGTCGACTACGAGCTGCGCGGAGACCGTGGATTGCTCGGCGATATCGCCGCGGCATCCGCTCGGCCGACCGCGGCGGCGCGCACCGGGTCGCGCGCCGAAGGCCCGACGGTATAGTGCCAACCATGAGCGAGGCAGCAGGTTCGCAGCCCGGTGGCGGTGCGGCATCCGCCCGTCCCGTCCTCGTCGGAGTCATCGCCGACGTGCCCGACGTCGTGATCACCGAAGCAGCGTCGCTGGCGCGCGATCTCGGTGCACCGCTGGTGTTCGCCACCGTCGAGCCCCTTCGGTACTCGATCAGCACGCTGCCCGACGGCTCAGTGCTGTCGATGCCGCTCGATCCCGACGTGGCAGACACGCAGGAGGAGACGTTCGATCCCGACCTGGTCGCTCGCATCCACGGCCTTGTCACGGATTATTCGGCCGAGTTCGTCGCCCGCGCAGGCGACCCCGCGATCGAGTTGGGCAGGCTTGCCGAGGAGCGGAACGCGCGCGCCATCGCCGTCGGCACCCGCAAGCCCGGGTTCCGAGCGAGCCTCGAGGAGTTCCTCGCAGGATCGATCGCCGTCAGCCTCGCTCACAACCAGGCACGGCCTGTCGTCGTCATCCCCGTAGCGCACACGATCGAGGGCCACGATCCGGCTCGCCGCGGTGACGCACCAGACGCTGCGTGAGCTCGTCGCCCGAGCGGATGCCCCGCCCTCCGCGCCCCCTGCACCTGCGTCCCACCGCGATGCTGGTCGTCTTCGCTGGAGGCGCCGTCGGCACGCTCACGCGCTACCTGCTCACGCTCGCGCTTCCGCCGATCGGCGGCCTTCCGATCGCCACGCTCCTCGTCAACGTCGTCGGCGCGTTCCTGCTCGGCGCGCTTCTGGGCGGCCTCGCCCGACGCGGTGACGAATCGCGCCGCGGGCGCACGCTGCGCCTGCTGATCGGCACCGGCT
>DASZMW010000246.1:0-7464 GCA_035551735.1 Humibacter sp.
GGTCACGCCGAGCAGGAGGAAGTAGTTCGAGGACTCGGAGGCGAACACGCTGCCCAGAGAGATGCGCGCCGCGAAGGCCCTCCGCGCGGGTGCGGCGACCTCGGGCTGCGCGGAAGTCGTGGATGCACCCGTCCGCTGTCGCGGATTCTTGACCGATGTTCGCCGACGGGATGCTCCGCCACCCGCCGTTTGGCTCGAAGCGGTCATCGCACCCCTCCTCACCGATTGCTCATGCACGGCCGTTCTGCCGATGTCGGGTCCTGCCCCGCCGCTTCTCACGGACCGGAGAGATGTTCACGTACCGCCCGCGCGAATCGCTCACCGCGATCCTCGTAGTCGGTGAACTGGTCCATCGACGCCGCAGCGGGCGCGAGAAGAACGGTGTCACCTTCCCTTGCGAGCTGCGACGCCAAACGGACCGCCTCCGGCATCACCCGTTCAGTCTCGCCGGGCTCGACGGCGAGCACGGCGAGTCGCGGCGCGTGTCGCCGGAATGCCGCGAGCACAGGCTCCTGATCGACACCGATGACCACGGCTCCAGCCAGCCTCGGCGCGCTTCTCCGAACAAGATCGTCGATATCGACGCCCTTGAGCAGACCGCCGACGACCCACACCACCGAGTCGTAGGAACGAAGGGATGCTTCGGCCGCATGCGGGTTGGTGGCCTTCGAGTCGTCGACCCACAGGATTCCGTCGGCCTCGGCTACGCGCTCGATGCGGTGCGGGTCCAGCCGGAAAATGAGGAGTGTGTCGTGGACGACCTCGGCGGGAACGCCGAACGATCTGGCCAGCGCGCTCGCGGCGAGCACGTTGGCGACCACGTGTGGAGCGGAAAGACCTGCCTCTCGCAGCTCGTCAACTGTCGTGAGCTCGAGCGCTGCGGTCACCCTGTCGTCGAGGAATGCGCGGTCGCAGAGGATGCCGTCGACGATTCCGAAGTCGCTCGGGCCGGGCGAATCGAGGCCGAATCCGATGGCGCGGGCGCCTTCTTCCACGTCGGCGTCTTCGACCATCTTCAGCGTCGCCTGGTCGGCACGGTTGTAGACGCAGGCGACCTTCGTGTTCGTGTAGACCCGTGCCTTCGCCGCCGCGTACTCCTCGATCGAACCGTGGAAGTCGAGGTGGTCGTCCGCGAGATTAAGGCACACGCTCGAGAACGGGGACAACTCACCGCCGGCGTTCCTGTTCACCCAGTGCAGCTGATAGCTCGACAGCTCGACCACGAGCACGTCGAACCCCTGCGGATCCCTGACCGCATCGAGCACGGGAACGCCGATGTTGCCGCACGGCACAGCACGAACCCCTGATGCCACCAGCATCGATGCGGTCAGGCGCACCGTCGTCGTCTTTCCGTTCGTCCCCGTGACGCAGATCCACTCTGCTGCGGGCTCCACCTTGTCTCGCACCCGCCAGGCAAGTTCGACGTCCCCCCAGATCGGGATGCCCGTGTCCTGTGCCCACTGCAGCACGGGGTGATCGGGATGATGTCTGCCCGACGTGACGACCACGAGGTCGGGGGCGAAGCCCGTGACGGCATCCGGAATCTCGTGCAGGTCGCCGACGTACAGCTTCGCGCCGATCACGTCGAGAAGACGTGCGCGTTCCTCATGCCGGGTCTCGGCCGCGACCAGCACGTCGGCGCCGAGTTCCGCGAGCGTGTCCGCGGACGAGAAGGCCGCTACCCCGAGGCCGAGTACGAGTACGCGCAGATCGTTCCAGTCCGAGCGCCAGCTGGTCAGCCCGGCGAGCCTGCCAGGAAGGTCGTCCTCAGCCATCACTTGGTTCGCGAGAGCCACTCGAGGTAGAACGAGCCGACCCCGGCCGCGACGAGCAGTCCGCCGATGATCCAGAACCTGACGACGACCGTCACCTCTGCCCAGCCCTTGAGCTCGAAGTGGTGATGGATCGGGCTCATCCTGAAGATGCGTTTACCCCTGGTGATCTTGAAGTATGCGCGCTGCAGGATCACCGAGCCGCTCTCGATCACGAACAGGCCGCCGATCAGCACCAGCAGGAGCTCGGTGTGGCTGAGGATCGCGAACGCCGCCAGTGCACCGCCCAGTGCCAGCGATCCCGTGTCGCCGAGGAAGATCTGCGCCGGGGAGGTGTTCCACCACAGGAATCCCACCAGCGAGCCGACGATAGCGGCCGCCACGACCGCCAGGTCGAGTGGATCGCGCACGGTGTAGCACTTGAAGAGATTGTCGGTGTCGATGGTGTCGCTGAAGCAGGACTGGTTGAACTGCCAGAAGCCGATGATGATGTACGAACCGATCGCGAGGATCGACGCGCCGGTCGCCAGGCCGTCCAGGCCATCCGTCACGTTCACGCTGTTCGAGGTGGCAGTCGTGATGAGGTTGATCCAGATCAGGTACAGGATGATGCCGACCGCCGGCACTCCGCCGAGGACCATCAGATCCAGCGGCAGGTCCCTGATGAACGAGATCTGCGTCGATGCCGGGGTCACACCCTCGTTGCTCGGGAAGTTGATGGCCAGAATGCCGAACACCGTCGCGACGATCAGCTGCCCGGCGACCTTCGACCACCCGCCGAGCCCGAGACTGCGCTGCTTGCGCGTCTTCATGAAATCGTCGACGAATCCGACGAGGCCCAGTCCGACCATCATCAGCAAGACCAGCAAGGGCGAGACGGAGAGCCCGTCACCGCCGTTGATGAGCACGGCCGCGAAGTAGCCGACCAGGGTGGCGAGAATGATCACGATCCCGCCCATCGTGGCGGTGCCGCGCTTCGCGTGATGCGACTGCGGCCCGTCGTCGCGGATGAACTGCCCCCAGTTCAACCGGTGGAAGAGCTTCACGAACACCGGTGTCAGGAAGAGCGAGAAGGCCAGCGACAAAGCCCCTGCGGTCAGTAGTGCCCTCACGAGAACAATTCTCCCAACCGGTCTCCCAGGTGACGCAGTCCCGCTGAGTTCGACGACTTCACCAGAACCGTGTCTCCTTCTTTCACCAGGGACTCCAGCAGGTCGAGCGCCTCGTCCTGGCTCTCGACGAACACCGATTCACCGTCCCACGACCCTTCGTTGATCGTGGAGATGTGCATGCGCCGTGCTCCGGCGCCGACGACGACTACCTGATCGATGCCGAGACGCACGGCGAGAAGACCGATGCGATCGTGCTCCGGCCCGGATGCCTCGCCCAGCTCGCTCATCTCGCCCAGCACGGCGATCGCGCGCCCGTTCGGCTCGCGCAGTTGCACGAGCGTCTTGAGAGCAGCCGCCATCGAGTCAGGGCTGGCGTTGTACGCGTCGTTGATCACGGTGACCCCGCCTGCGCCGCCCATGACCTCCATGCGCCAGCGCTCGGCACGGGTCACCGACTGCAGTCCCGAGACGATGTCGTCGATTCCGACGCCGAGTGCGAAGGCGGAAGCGGCGGCCGCCAGGGCGTTCGAGACGTGGTGCTCGCCGAGCACTCGGAAGATGACCTCACGGCTGTCGCCGTTCGGAAGATGGAGAGTGAATGTGGTTCCGGCTCTGCTCGCGCGCACCTCGGTCGCGCGCACCCGATCGGGCGCCGCGACCCCGTCGTGACCGAACCACAGCACGTCGGCGTCGGTCAACGGTGCCATCGCTGCCACGCGCGGGTCGTCGGCGTTGAGCACGGCCGTGTCGCCGGCATTCAGATCGGTGACCATTTCGGACTTAGCGCGCTGCGTGGCCTCGATGCTGCCGAACTCGCCCGCGTGGGCGAGACCGACCTTGAGCACGACGCCGACGTCGGGCTTCGCCAGATGGATGAGCCGGGCGATGTCGCCCTCGCGGCTGGCGCCCATCTCGGCGACCAGGAATCTGGTGGTCTCTGTGACCTCGAGCATGGTCAACGGAGCGCCGACCTCGTTGTTGAAGGATGCCCGCGCCGCGACGGTCTCCGCCAGCGGACTCAGAATGGCCGCCAGCAGATTCTTCGTCGTCGTCTTGCCGTTGGATCCGGTGATGCCCACGATGCGAAGGATGCCCGCCGATCGCGCCCGATCGATCACGTGACGTGCCAGGGCGCCCAACGCCTCCACCACGTCGGCGACGACGATCTGCGGAACGTCGAACTCGAGTTCGTGGTCGACGACCAGCAACGCAGCACCCCGCTCGACCGCCTGGGGCGCGAAGAGGTGTCCGTCAGTGAACTCACCGGGCTTGGCGAAGAACACGCCACCGTTCACCATCTCGCGCGAGTCCGTGTACGAGAGACCGTCGATCACGAGCGACGCGGCATCCGCAGCACCGATCACGCGCCCGTCGACTGCTACGGCGATCTCCACGATCGTCATGGCGATCAAGCCGGCCACCCCGCTTCGCGCAGCGCCTGCTTTGTCTCCTCGCGCGCCGAATAGGGCACGTGCACTCCTGCGACCTCCTGGTAGTTCTCGTGTCCCGGGCCAGCATAGAAAACGACATCGCCTTCGCCCGCGTGCGCGATGGCGGTGCGGATCGCAGCCCTTTGATCGGCGATCTCCTCGACGTGTGCGCCAGGCACCGCGTCCAGTGCACCGCGGATCAGTGCCGCTCGGATCACAGCCGGATCCTCATACCGCGGGTGGAAGTCGGTGATGATCACCTCATCGGCACCGCGTGCGGCGATGGCGCCCATGTCGGCGCGTTTCGTTGCGTCGCGGTCACCGTCTGCGCCGAAGACCATGATGATCCGTCCGGCCGTGACTTCACGCAGCGAGGCGAGGATGCGCTCGAACGCGTTCGGTGTGTGCCCGTAGTCCACGAAGACGACGGGGCCGGAGTCACCGGAGACCCGCTCGGCGCGTCCCGGAATGTAGGCGTCGACACCGCCGTCACGCGTCAGGACATGGCCGATCGCCTCAAGGTCGAACCCGGACTCCACCAGCATCACGATGGCCAGCGCGGCGTTCGCCGCCATGAACGAACCGAGCATGGGAATGCTCGTCGTCAGCGACCGCCCATCGGGCCCGGAGAGCGTGAACTCGGTCCTGTCGATGGCGAGCTCGCCGAGCTCGAGGTTCCAGTCGGCCGTTCCACCGGGCACGGTCGTCAGCGTCGTCACGGGAATGCGAGACTCGTCGGCCAGCCTGCCGCCCCACTCCGTATCGACTGTCACGACGCCGCGCGCCGCGCGCTCCGGCTCGAAGAGGGCGAGCTTCGCCCGGTAGTACTCGTCCATCGACGCGTAGTCGTCGAGATGATCGTGACTGAGGTTCGTGAATCCGACGACGTCGAACACGATGCCGTCCACGCGGTGCCTACTCAGCGCTTGGGCCGACACCTCGACGGCTGCTGCGCGTACTTCGGCCTCGCGCATGCGTGCCAGCAGCCCATGCAATTCGCTCGCCTCGGGGGTCGTCAACGAGCTGGTCACCGCGAGGTCGCCAATGCGCCGCTCTGCGGTGGAGCTGAGACCGGCACGCACACCGATCTGGGTCAAGATCGCCGTGATCAGATAGACCACGCTCGTCTTGCCGTTGGTACCCGTCACGGCAAAAAGGGTCGCAGGATTCTCGGCCGTGCGGTACACCCAGGCCGCGACATCGCCGAGAGCCGCCCTCGGGTCGTCTGTGACGAGTACGGGGATGCCTGCGGTCGCTGCGAGCTCCGCACCGACGGCATCCGTCAGCACTGCTGCAGCCCCCGCCTCCGCCGCGTCGGCGGCGAACGATGCGCCGTGCACCCTTCTGCCGGGAAGACCCACGTACAGGTCTCCGGGCTCGACCGCCTTCGAGTCGACGGTGACGCCGCTCACCTCCGCCGAATCGACGCGTTCCGATGTCTCGAACCCGAAGTCGGCCGCCAAACGCGACAGCGACCGGAGGACGGGATGTTCGGGGCGCAACATCGCTGTGCCCGTTCCGGTCACGTGACTCACTTTCAGTAGGTATCCGGGTAGTTCGCCGGTGCGGCCGTCGAAGGCTGCACCCGGAAATCCTTGAGCACCTGGCTCATCATCGTTTTGAACAACGGCCCGGCCGCGCGGGACGATGTAATCGTAGTCGGGAAGCCGATGTTGATCGAAACCACGTACTGCGGATCGTCGACCGGAGCGACACCCATCACCGACACGTAGTAGTTGGGCAGATAGCCCCCGTTTCCGTCGGGTTCCTGCGCCGTTCCGGTCTTCGCCGCGACGATGTAGCCGGGGATCTGCAGGTTCGGCAGCGTTGAGATCGGGCCACCCTTGAGCACGTTCTCCAGCATGTTCAGCACCTCTTTGGATGCCTTCGACGAGACAACCCGCGTTCCCTTCGTCGAGGGCGTGTCGGTCATCGTGCCGTTCGCCTGCTTGCAGCCCTCGACGAGTGTGAGCGGCACGCGCACCCCGCCGTTCGCGAGCGTCTGGTAGGCGCTCAGCATCTGTGCCGAAGTCGTCGTGACACCCTGTCCGAAGGTCGTCGCGTACTTGGTCTGTGCGTCCCAGTTCGAAGGGGACGAGAGCTCGCCGGTTATCTCGCCGGGGAACCCGGTACCCGTGGTGCTGCCGATACCGAACCTCTTCAGATAGTCGTAGCGCTTCTGGTCGCTCATCTTCGTGCCGAGCAGCGACATGCCGACGTTCGACGACTCGGTGAGCACACCCGTCATCGTGAGGTTCTGCGGGTCGTGGTACTCGTCGTCGCGCACTTCGACTCCATTGCCCGGCTCGAGCAGATCGGGCGCCACGACGTGCGAGTCGGGCGTCGCCGTTCCGCTGTCGATGAGTGCCGCGGCGGTGAGCGGCTTGAAGATGGACCCGGGCTCGTACTGGTTCTGGAACATCATGGCGCCCCAGTAGTTCGTGGCAGTGCCGTCCAGATTGTTGGGGTCGGCGGAGGGGTACTGCGCCGCCACCTTGATCTTGCCGTCCTTCACGCTGGCCACACTGATCATCCCGAACTGAGCTCCGAGTTCGGGCACGATCTGGGCGAGCTCCTGCTGGGCAAACCACTGCAGGTCGGGGTCGATTGTCGTCACGAGTTCGCCACCGTCTTTGGCCGCCTTCTGCACGACGGTGCTGCCGGGAATCGTCACCCCGTCTTCACCGGTCTGATAGGTCTCCTCGCCGTCGTGGCCGGTGAGGCACGTGTTCTCCTCTTTCTCCAGACCGGCCTGAGCGATGCCCTCGCCGTTGAGGAATCCGAGGATGTTGCCCGCGACCGCGCCGTCGGGGTAGATGCGCGACTGGTAGCTGGTCGAATTCAGCCACGGGATGTTCAGCGCCTGGATCTTCTGGTACTCGGCTGCGTCGACGCCGCTGACGACCGGGGCGTATTCCGAGTTCTTGTTCTTGGCCAGCGCTGACTCGATGGGGCCCATGATGTCGGCCGGCTTCTGCCCCGTGATCGCCGCGATCTGCGCCGCCGCCCAGTCCATCGTGACCGTCACGTCCTTGCCGTTCAGCTTCTGCTTATACGCCTTCTTCGCGTACTTTGGCGTCGCGATGAAGTTGTACCTGGTCACGCTTCTGGCCAGCACGGTTCCGTCGGAGGCGACGATCGATCCGCGAC
>DASZMW010000247.1:0-9868 GCA_035551735.1 Humibacter sp.
CGGTCACGTGCGCAGGCAGGGGGTCGCCGTCGGGCGGTCGGTGGTCGTCTACGGTGCGTTCATCTTCGCCGTCGGCGTCGAGCTCGCCCTGCTGACCACGGGATGGTTCGGGTCGGCGGATGCCGCGCATCCGAACGTCGCTGCCATCACGATCGCGTGCGTGCTGCTCGTCGGAGCCGGCGCCGCCGATAACGTCTCGTCCATCTTCCGTCAGACGATCCTGCAGTCGGCGACGCCAGACACCATGCGCGGGCGCATCCAGGGAGTCTTCACCGTGGTGGTCACCGGCGGCCCCCGCATCGGCGACCTGTATGCAGGAGCCGCGGCCGCCCTCGTCGCGCTGTGGTTCCCGCCAGCACTCGGCGGGCTCGTGATCATGGTCGCGGTGAGCCTGATCGTGCGGTTGCAGCGCACCTTCCGCCACTACGACGCGATGCACCCGGAGCCCTGAGGGGCATCCGGGTGCATCGCGAACGGATCGGGGTTGGGCGGGCTACTTGACTCCGAGCAGGTCGATCACGAAGATCAGGGTCTTGCCACCGAGCGGATGCCCAGTGCCCGCTGGGCCGTAAGCGAGCTGCGGCGGGACTGTCAGCTGGCGGCGCCCGCCGACCTTCATGCCGGGGATGCCGTCCTGCCAGCCCTGGATGAGGCCCTGCAACGGGAACTGGATGGACTGTCCGCGGCCCCACGAGGAGTCGAATTCCTCACCGGAGTCGTAGTCGACTCCGAGGTAGTGCACGTCGACCGTTGCGCCTGGCGTTGCCTCTGCGCCGTCGCCTTCGACGAGGTCGACGATCTCCAGCGCCTCGGGCGCCGGGGACTGCGGGGCTTCGATCTCCGGCTTGGACTTCTGCGTTTCGCTCATCCCTCCATCCAAGGGCACCGGTGCCGGATCGTCAAAGCCGGGGTACGCGGCGTGCGGCAAATGCTTGCATTCCCGCGGCCGCCGTTGCACCCTGGATGCAGACCAACTCGTCGTTCGGATTCGGCTGCCGGCAGTGCCGCACCACCGAGCGGCGAGTTTTTGTGTTCTCCGTTCGCGCGTTCTGGCGGCCAGTTCAGCCGAGACTGTAGAGCCGGGTACGTGCCTCGGTGATCTCGGCGAGCAGAGCAGCCTCCTCGGCAGCTGTGTCGGCATCCGCTGAGCCGTTGACCACGCGGTCCCTCGCCATCGCGAGACGCGTGCTTTCATGCACCATCGACCGGACGATCGCCGGCGTGTCACCGCCACGGGAGCGTGCCCACGCCCGCACTCGCCGTCTGCCGGGACGCGTTCCGTACAGCACGACCTCGTCGGGGGTGAACCAGCCGGCCCTGCCGTAGTCCGCCAGGCGGTCTCTGGTGAGGTGCTGCTCCCGGACCCTGAGCAACACGACAGTGACGACGGCGCCCACGAAGATGGGCAGCTCGAACACGAGGTAGACGCCCCAGAAGCCGATGTAGCTCGAGAAGTTCCAGACCGCGTGCAGAACGATCGCTGCGGCGAGTCCGATGACGAAGGCGACGAAGATGCGGCCGACTCCGCGCTTGCGGACGGCGAGTCCCAACGCAAGACCGGTGCACGAGGTGAAGAGCACGTGCGCGAACGGCGAGAACAGTGCCCGCAGAACGAACACCACGGCCGCCTGGTCGGGCCCACCACTGTGGATCGCCGTGCCGAAGTACTGGATGTTCTCCACGAACGCGAACCCTCCGGCGGTGATCGCGGCATACACGATGCCGTCGATCGGGCCGTCGAACGTACGCCTGGCGGCGAAGACCAGGATGAGGAGCGCCACACCCTTCGCGGTCTCCTCGACGATGGGGGCACGCACGACCACCGAGAGGATCGAGTCCTCCGGAATCGGCGTGAGCACCCGTTGCCCGAGGTCGAACAGCAGAGCGATCGTAATGGCGGCGGCAGCGCCCCAGAGGAAGGCGAAAGCCTTCGCCGCGAGCGGTTCAGGCTCCCACGCGTCGATCCAGATTGCTGTCAGCAGCACGATGGCCAACGGCACGAGGGCCAGCGCCGCGCTGACGACGACGAGCCCTGGGCCGAACGCGAGCACCAGGTAGGCGAACACGACGACGAGCAGCTGCGTGAGCAGGATCAGTCCGATGATCGTCCACACGACAGTGCTCGTCTTGGTGCGAACCACCAGTGGGGCCGCCGGATACTGCGGCGCGGGAATCTGCTGCGTCACGCGAACACCTTTCCGGGATTCAGGATGCCCAGCGGGTCGAACACCGCCTTGATGCCGCGCTGCAGCTCGTACGAGTCGTCGCCCAACTCGTCGCGCAGCCAGCGTCGCTTCAGGATGCCGACACCGTGCTCGCCCGTCAGCGTCCCGCCGAGGCGCAGCGCCGTGGTGAACAGGTCGTCGGCCGCACGCCAGATGACGTCGGGCACCTCTCCCCCTGCGTACACGAAGTTCGGATGCAGGTTGCCGTCTGCGGCGTGCGCGACCGTCGGAATGCTCACGTCGTACTGCCGCTCGATGCGCACGATCTCGTCGAACATGTCAGCGAGCCTCGACCTCGGAACGGCCACGTCCTCGATGAGCACCTCGCCGAGTGTGGCCAGCGACGGATGGACCGCGCGACGGAGTGCGAGCAGCCGGTCGGCCTCATCGCGGTCGGACGAGATCTGCGCGCTGCCGCCTGCGCTGCGTACGAGCGCGGCGGCCTCGTTCGCGCGGGCCACGGCATCCGCATCGTCGAACTGCACGATCAGCGATGCGCCGGCCTCGAGGTCGAGAATCCCGCCGATGTCGTCTCCTGTGGTCGACGCGGAGTACGCCGCGATGGCCTTCAGCGTCGAGGCGTCGATCAGCTCGCAGAGCGCGGGACGAAGCCTCGCGGCGATGATCGCCGCCGATGCCGCAGCAGCCTGCCGCACGCCGGGGAACAGTCCGACAACAGTGGCCGGCGGGTTGGACGGCCGGGGAAGCGCACGCACCGTCGCCTCGACGATGACGCCCAGCGTGCCCTCTGAGCCTACGAATAGGGCCGTCAGGTCGTAGCCGGTCACTCCCTTGACCGTGCGATGTCCTGTGCGCATCACCCTGCCGTCGGCCAGCACCACCTGGAGCCCGAGCACGGCCTCCTTGGTGACTCCGTACTTCGCGCAGAGCAGCCCGCCCGCGTTCGTGGCGATATTGCCGCCGACCGTCGCGATCGCCTTGCTGGCTGGGTCGGGGGCGAACCAGAGGCCGTAGGGCTCGAGCGCAGCGTCGAGGTCTGCGTTGATCACGCCGGGCTGTACGACGGCCAGTTCGTCATCGGGGGCGATCTCGAGAATGCGGTCCATGCCCGAGACATCGATGACGAGTTCACCGCCCGAACCAGCGGCCCCGCCTGCGAGACCTGTTCCCGCTCCACGCGGCACCACGGGGACGCGATGCTGCGTCGCCAGACGCAGGGCGGTGCGGACATCATCGACGTTTCCGGCACGCACGATCCCCAGCGGCGCAGTAGGTGAGACCCATCCGGATCGATCCGCTTTGGCGGACTCTAAGGCGTCGGGCGCAGCCGTGAACGCCTCTCCCAATTCTGCGGCGAACCGTTCGATCGGTTCAGGCATCCGGCTCCCGTCTCGCGTCGTCCCACGCCCGCTGGGTGGCCGGTCGCACCGGAATCATACGCGTAGGATCAAGCATCGGTGGACGGGACGGTACCGCTCGTCGCACCGGTGAGGAGAGCCAATTCCCGTGTCGACCGTTTCTGTGGTGATCCCTGCCTACAACGATGCGGTGATGCTCAAAGAGTGCCTGCGCACGCTCGGCGAGCAGATCAGGCCGGCCGACGAGATCATCGTCGTCGACAACGCGAGTACCGACGAAACGGCCGCGGTCGCGCGCGAATTCGGTGCAACAGTCGTGCACCAGCCCGTTCGGGGCATCTTCCCCGCAGCGGCGGCCGGATACGATGCGGCGAGCGGCGACATCATCGCGCGACTGGATGCCGACTCCCGCGCTCCCGTCGACTGGATCGCCCACCTCGAGGCCGAGTTCACCATCACTCCTGAGGTCGGTGTTCTCACCGGCCCCGGCGAGTTCTACGACGGCAATCCAGTGATCACGTGGCTCGGGGAGAACCTCTACATCGGCGGCTACTTCTGGTTCGGCGCCCTTTGGCTCGACAACGGACCGATCTTCGGCTCGAACTTCGCGATGCGACGCGACGTATGGCTTCGGGTACGCGACGTGGTGCATCGTTCCACCCGACGGGTACACGACGATCTCGACCTCAGCCTGCACCTTCCGCCGGATGTGGTCGTGCGGGTCGACGAGACCCTGCGCGTCGGCATCTCAGCTCGACCCTTCTCGTCATGGCGGGGATTCGGACGACGACTCGGGTGGGCTTACCTGACGTTCCACATGAACTGGCCCGAGGCGTCGCCGTGGCGCATCCGGGCCGCGCGCGAGGAGTATCTCGCGTCGCACCCCAGGGACGAGGGCGACGCGGCGAGCACTGCGTGACCGCAACGGGACCTCGCCCGCCGCGGTGAGGCATCCGTCAGTCGCCGGCTTGCGCCGTTCCGTCGGCCTCGGCGAAGAGGGTCAGCATGTCGTAGGCGAGCTGGTGCGGCGCGGTTTCGCACGGGCTGTGCCCCGTGCGGTACACCGCGAGCGTTGCGCCGATGCGTTCGGCGAACTCGGCGTGCAACTCGACGGGCCAGAGGTCGTGCTCCCCCGTCGCGACGAGTGACGGGATGCCCGTCGCCTTCACCTCGGCGGACACATCGGGCGTGCGGCGCATCAGGGCGATGATGTCGTCGACGGACTGACGGCTCGTCGATTCGAATCGCGAGCGCACGAACTCCAGCCTCGCCGGCCCCACCTTGTTCTTGTTCGTGACGATGCCCCAGATCATCAGGCCGGCACCCTGATGGGCGCTCGTCAGCGAGCTGATCCAGCCGATCATGCGCACGCCGCGAAAAGTCTGGCCGGGAAGCGGCGGTGCAGTGAGCAGCGTGAGGCTGCGCACCAGGTCGGGGCGCCGCACTGCCACCAGCTGAGCGACAGAGCCGGCGAATGAGTAGCCGAGCAAATGCGCGGGTGCGCCGCTCTCGAGCACTGCGATCAGATCGTTCACGAAGAGGTCGTAGTCGTAGTGTCCGGTTGGGCCGGGCGCCGCATCCGCGGACTCGTACTGCCCGGCGAGGTCGTAGCTCAGCACGCTGTAGCCGCCCTCGACCAGGATCGGCCCGAGCAGCGCGAAGTCCTCCTTCGACCCGGTGACCCCTGGAACCAGCACGACGCGCGGATTCGACGGATCTCCCATCGCCCAGGTCGCAAGCGAGCCGCTCGGGGCGGCGAACCGCCCGACGATCGTTCCGGGCGGCGGCTGCGCCCAGTCCACCTCGCCGATCGACGCGTCCTTCGCGATCGCGGCGCGGCGAGCGCCGTCAGCGCTGTCTTCTCGCGCCTCCGACTTCTTCGCGCGCTCCTCGTCGATGGACACGCGTCTACCCTATTGCGGCGCGCACCTGCCTTCCGCCGTTGGTAGGTGCGACTCGCACCGGACGATGTCGCGCGGGACGGACACCCGGCGCACGGACTGTCGGCTTTCCACGATGGTGCGGAGGGATAGCCTTTCACGGTGAGACTGGCGCACCTGGGAAATCGCGGCGGGTCCGACGTGCGCCTTGCCATCGTCGTCGACGAGCGCGCGGCCTTCGTCGACGAGCTGGTGGATGACGCACCGACCGATCTGCAAGAGCTCATCGAGCGAGGCGACGGCGAGAGCGCGTCGATCGAGGCCGCAGCGCGCACTGCTGCCTCGCGAAGCGAGCTGTGGCATCCGGTCTCCGAGCTACGACACGAATCGGCAGTGCTGCGACCTCCGATCATCCTCGCGATCGGCGCGAATTACGCAGCCCACTCGGCGGAGCTCGCGCTCAAGGTGGAGAAGGCAGCAACGGTCTTCGCGCTGTGGCCGAACTCGCTCACCGCGCACGAGTCCATCACGACGTGGCCCGAGGAGCTCTCGAACGAGGTCGACTACGAAGCGGAGCTCGGCGTGATCATCGGAAAGCCGGCACACAACGTTCGTGTCGCCGACGCTCTGGACTACGTCTTCGGGTACACGGTCGTCAACGACATCACGGCTCGCAACCTGCAGTTCTCCGAGGCGCAGTGGTCGAGATGCAAGTCGTTCGACGGATTCACGCCGACCGGTCCCGTTGTGGTGACGGCCGACCAGATCGCCGACCCGCAAGACCTCTGGCTATCGACGACCGTCGACGGGCGATTGCTTCAGGATGCCTCCACCTCCGGCATGGTGCGCTCCGTCGCCGAGTTGATCGCGTTTCTCTCCATCTCGACGACGCTGCAGCCGGGAACCCTGATCTCCACGGGGAGCCCTGGCGGCGCCGGCTACTCGCGCACGCCGCCGGTGTTCCTGCACGACGGGTCTCGGGTGACGGTGTCGTGCTCGGGAATCGGGTCGCTCACGACGCACTGCCGCGTGATCTGAGCCCGGCCGGGCAGCCGCCGGCCCAGCTCGTTCCCCCGGCTCGTTCCCCGTCGAGCCACCACCTTCTCGTCCAGCCACCCCGTTATTCGCGCCGATTCGGGGGTGGCTGGACAGCAGAGTGGTGGCTGACGGGGAATGGGGCGGCTCGGCGGATGCCGATGTGCGCGTCAGAGGCGTGCGTCGGGGTTTCCGTGGTGGTCTGGCACGACGGGGATAGACGTGGTGATCGCCTCGAGCCCGCTCAGCCGCGCGGGCGAGAGGAGCTTGGTGACCTGGTCGCGAGGCATGAGGTTCGCCTCGACGACGAGATCGGCGACGTTGCGGTTCGTGAGCAGCGCGGTCTTCGCGAGGGCCGCGGCTGCGGCGTAGCCGATGTGCGGGGTGAGCGCCGTGATCACTCCGATGGAAGAGCCGACCATGGTCTCGAGGTGCTCCTCGTTGGCGGTGATGCCGTCGATGCAGTTCACCCGAAGGGTCAGGCAGGCCTGTCTGAGCCAGGTGATCGACTGCAGCAGGAAGGTGGCGATCACCGGCTCGAACGCGTTGAGCTGCAGCTGTCCGGCCTCGGCGGCCGCGGTGACGGTGGCATCCGCTCCGATGATGCTGAAGGCGACCTGATTCACCACCTCGGGGATGACCGGGTTCACCTTTCCCGGCATGATGCTCGAGCCCGCCTGACGCGGCGGCAGGGTGATCTCGCCGAACCCCGCCTGTGGTCCGCTGGACAGCAGGCGCAGGTCGTTGCAGATCTTCGAGAGCTTGACGGCGCTGCGCTTGAGTGCGCCGCTGAACGACATGAACACGCCGGCGTCACTGGTGGACTCGATCAGGTCGGGCGCCGTCTCGAGCTCGAGCCCGGAGATGGCGTTCAGGTGCCGCACGACCACGGCGGCATAGCGTGAGTCGGCCGTGATGCCGGTTCCGATCGCCGTGGCGCCCAGGTTGACCTCGGCCAGCAGCCAGATGGTCTCTTTAAGCCGCTCGTAGTCCTCGGCGAGCGTGGTCGCGAAGCCGTGGAATTCTTGCCCAAGTGTCATCGGCACCGCATCCTGCAGCTGAGTGCGACCCACCTTGAGCACGTTCTTGAACTCGACGCCCTTGCGTAAGAACGCCTCACGAAGCTCCCACAACTCATCGAGCAGCGAGCGCAGAAGCATCGACAGCGCGATCTTCACAGCGGTCGGGTACGTGTCGTTCGTGCTCTGACTGCGGTTGACGTCGTCGATCGGATGCATGTGGGCGTAGTCGCCCTTCTCGAATCCGCCGAGCTCGAGGGCACGGTTCGCGATCACCTCGTTGGCGTTCATGTTCGTCGAAGTGCCGGCGCCGCCCTGGATGATGCCGACGACGAACTGGTCGCGCAGCTTGCCGTCGAGCACGTCCTGGCATGCTCGATCGATCAGTTCCGCCTTGTGCGGCTCCAGCACGCCGATCTCGGCGTTCGCCCTGGCGGCAGCCTGCTTCACCATCGCGAGCGCCTCGACGAACGAGGGGTACACCGAGATGGGACGGTGTGCGATCGGGAAGTTCTCGAGCGCCCGGGAGGTGTGGATGCCCCAGTACGCCTCCGCTGGGATGCGCCGCTCCCCCAGCGAGTCGGTTTCGACGCGGTACTCGCCTTCGCCGGCATCCCACCCGGGGGGCGGGGACATTTCGGAAGTGGGTAACTGGATGGGGATTTCACGTGTCGCGATCACGACGTAGGGGCCTTTCCTGGGCGCTCCTTCGCGCCCTCGATCCGACTCTACGCGTGGGTCGTGCACACTTCCTGACCGATCGTTCGGATCGAAGCGCGAACCCTTCAGATCCGGACAGACGCGGTGGTTTCCCGCCGCGAGGCTCAGGAGAGCGTGCGCACGAGTCCCCTCGCGAGCTTGTCCGTTCGCGCGCCGTACGGCGGGAAGATCAGTGCGAGCGACTCGGGCGCGAGCGGCTTGCTGAGTACGGCCTTCTCGTTGCTGAACGTCGTGAAGCCCGCCTCGCCGCGGTACCTGCCCATGCCACTCTCGCCGACACCTCCGAACGGCAGGCCGATGATGGTCTGCTGCACGGCGACGACGTTGAAAGCGACGGCGCCGGACGAGGTGCCGCGCAGGAACGCCTTGCGCACGTCGTCGCGGTTGGAGAACACGTAGAGCGCGAGCGGCTTCTCGCCTGCGGCGACGCGGCGCACGGCATCCTCGTGCCCACTCACCTCGATCACCGGGAGGATGGGTCCGAAGATCTCCTCCTGCATGATCGGTGAGTCGTCCGCGACACCCGTCAGCACCGTGGGAGCGATGTACTTGTCCGCGGCATCCGTCTGCCCGCCCGAGGCCACCTCGCCGCTGGCCAGCAGCGCGTCCAGTGCCGCGAAGCGGCCGGGGCTGACGATACGGCCGTAGTCGGCGGATGCCTGCGGGTCGCTGCCGTACAACTCCCGGACCGCGCCGGCGATGAGCGGTACGAGCTTGCGTGCGACCTCTGCCGTCGCCATCAGGTAGTCGGGCGCGACACAGGTCTGCCCGGCGTTCAGGAACTTGCCCCAGGCGATCCGCTTGGCCGCGGCCGTCAGGTCGACGGAGTCGTCGACGAAGACGGGCGACTTGCCCCCGAGCTCGAGCGTGATCGGCGTGAGGTGCTTCGCCGCGGCCTCTGCCACGATGCGGCCGACACGGGCACCGCCCGTGTACAGGATGTGATCGAACCGTTGCTCGAGAAGGGCGGTGGTCTCTGCGACGGCGCCCTCGACGACGGCGACGGCGCGGGCATCCAGGTATTCGGGCACGAGCCTGGCGATCGCGGCGGACGTGGCAGGAGCCAGTTCGCTCGGCTTCATCACCACGGCGTTGCCGGCAGCGAGCGCGGCGACGACCGGCCCCAGCAGCAGCTGGACGGGGTAATTCCACGGCGAGATCACCAGCACGACGCCGAGCGGCTCGCGGATGATGGATGCCCGTGCCGGCTGCACCACCATCGGTACGGCGATACGCTTGGGCGCCGTCCACCGCTTCAGGTGGCTGAGCGCGTGCGCCACCTCGCTGAGCACGACGTTGATGTCGGCGAGCTGGGTTTCGGTCGGGCTGCGGTGAAGGTCGGAGGCGAGGGCCGCCTCGAATTCCGACGAGCGCTCGGTGAGCATGCGACGGATGCCCGTCAGTTGTGCCCTGCGCCACGCGAGCGGTTTGGTGAGTCCGCTCTCGAATGCCCGCCGTCGCTCGGCGACGATGCCCGCGATGTCGTCTGAAGTCATTCCGCCATGCTAGGCCTGGTCACCTGACCAAGTCGCGGCTCGGCGCCAACGTCATTGCGCTGGCACAGCGCTAGTGCGCGTATAAGGCCTCGATCGGTCCGCGAGCGAAGTAGATGGCGAAGCCGGCGGCAACTATCCAGAGGAGGGGGCTGATCGAGCGGACCTTGCCGGAGA
>DASZMW010000248.1:0-2000 GCA_035551735.1 Humibacter sp.
GCTCGGCATCTCGATGAGGAGCGGGTGATCGCCGCGTTCCTCCACGCGGCGCGGCTCGGCGTGTTCGAATTGTCATGGAACGTGGTCTGCCCGGGATGCGGCGGCGTGCTCGGCGAGGGCACGGCGCTGACCAGCGTCGGCCACGATGACTATGTCTGCGCATTGTGCGCCAGCGGATACGAAGCCGCGCTCGATACGATGGTCGAGGTGACCTTCACGGTCAGCCGGCGGGCGCGCCGGATCGCGGCGCACGAACCGCACGAGCTGCCGTTCGTCGAGTACTTCCGCCAGATTTTCTGGGCCTCGGCGATGAATCTGCCGGACGACCTGGAGCGCGTCGTCGAAAACGTGACGCTCGACACGCTCGAATTGCCGGCGCACGAGAAGGCGCAGTTGTCGCTGCAGCTTCCGCCCGAGTTTCTGATCGTCTTCGAGCCGGTGACCCACGTGGCGCAGTTCATCGAGGTCAAGGGCGAACCGACCCGCGAACGGCAGAACCTGTCGCTTGCCTTCACCGGCCTCAGGGCGCCGACGACGACGATCGAGATGCGGCCGGGGCCGCTGCGTCTCAGCTTCGAGAACCGCACCGACGGGCGGCTCTTGCCCGGGTTGTGGATAGCCGGCGACGCGCTGCACCACCTGCTCGATTTACGCCATCCGTTTCTTTCGGCGAAGCGTATGCTCACCAACCAGGTGTTCCGCGACCTCTATGGCACCGAGACGCTCGACCCCGAGCAGCGCCTCAAAATCACCAGCCTTACCTTTCTGTTCACCGACCTTAAGGGGTCGACCCCGCTCTATCAGCGGGTCGGCGATCTCGCCGCGTTCGACCTGGTGCGCCAGCATTTCCATGTGTTGCACGAGATCGTCTCGGCCGAGAGCGGTGCGATCGTCAAGACGATCGGCGACGCTGTGATGGCCACCTTCCACTCCCCTGACCGCGCGGTGGCCGCGGCGCTGAGGATGCGCGAGGCGATGCAGAAGCTCAACGCCGAGCGCGGCAGCGACGACCTCACCTTGAAGATCGGTATCCACGAGGGACCGTGCCTCGCGGTGGTGCTGAACGACCGCCAGGATTTTTTCGGTCAGACGGTCAACATCGCGGCGCGCGTGCAGGGATTGGCGACGTCACGTGCGATTTTCGCGACCGGCCCCGTGGTCGAGAACGCCCAGACCAGCACGCTGCTCGCCACGCGGGGCCTTGCTCCGGTCGCTCAGCAACGCGCGCTGCGCGGCGTCGCGGAGAACTACGCGGTCTACGAGATCCCGTGACGGCGGTCGCGCCTCAGGGTATTCTTCCGTCGGCTCTATGATCCTCTTCGGGGAGGCATGCGATGGCTTCGAATACGCCGGTCGGTATCAACCACATCGTGCTCAATGTCCGCGACATGGAAGCGTCGCACAAATTCTGGACCGAGATCGTCGGGCTGAAGCAGGTCGGCGCGCTGCATCCGCGGGCGGAGATGGGGAAGACGCCGAAGATGCAGTTCTACAGCGGCGACCACGACGGCAAGTTCACCCATCACGACGTCGCGCTGGTCGAGAACCCGAACCTGCCGCCGCCCGCCGAATGGGGCCTTTTCGACAAGCCGGTCGCGATCAACCACATCGCGATCGCGATGCCGAGCCGCGAAGCGTTTGTCGACAAGCTCGCCGACCTTCAGACGAAGGGCGTCAAGTTCAACATGCGGGTCAATCACGGCGTCACCCACAGCGTCTATATCAGCGACCCCAACGGCTACGGCGTCGAGCTCCTCTACGAATTGCCGCGCGAGATGTGGGAAGGCGACATCGACGCCGGCATCAATTATTTCGAACCGCTTCCGACCGAGGGCCCGGATGCCCTCGTCGACGACCTCGAACACGCCCCGAGCTTTGGCAAGACGGCCGAGTAGCCTCCGAAGCCATCTCTCATCGTCATCCCGGCGAAGGCCGGGACCCACGGTTCAGCCGCACGACGAACGGACAAGTGGGTCCCGGCCTGCGCCGGGATGACGGTT
>DASZMW010000249.1:0-1782 GCA_035551735.1 Humibacter sp.
GTGCGCTGCGTATCCCTTGACCGTCTCAATGAGGTTAGGAATCAGGTCAGCACGACGCTTGAGCTGAACGGTGATGTCGCTCCAGGCCTCATCAACACGAACGTTCAGGGTGACCAGCGAGTTGTAGGTCGCCCAGAGGTAGATGCCGATGATCACCAGAATCACGACGATGATGATGACGGGGATCAGCCATTCCATGGCAGGCAACTCCTTGGGGACCGGCGGGCGTGTCGGGGGACGATACCCGGCCATCCTACCGGCCGTCGCTTGGCGGTCGGGCCGTTCCCACGACACTCGAAGCTAGGGGTCAGCCGAGCCCTGTCGTGGTGAACGCTGGATGCCCTCCGAGCGGCCGAAAGATGCTTGCTCGGCTCACGTCGCTGCGACGCGCACCGGTCCGAGAACGCTTCGGAGGTAGCCGTTCTCGAAGACGCCAGTCGGGTCGAGCCGATCTCGCACGGCGACGAAATCGTCAAGCCGTGGATAGACGGGCCGCAGGTCCTCGATCGTGCGGGTGTGCATCTTTCCCCAGTGCGGGCGACCGTCGTGGGCGCGCATGATCGCCTCGACGGCGGCGAAGTATTCGGTCGGGTCCTCACGGAAGTATCGGTGCACGGCGATGTAGCCGGTGTCGCGACCGTAGGCCGTGGACATCCAGTTCTCGTCTGCCGCTGCTGATCGCACCTCGACGGGGAACGAGATGCGCCAGTCGCGATCGCGGATGAGCGCATCGACCTCGCGAAGCGCTGCAGGCACGGCCTCCCGTGGCAGTGCGTACTCCATCTCGCGGAATCGCACGCCTCGGTTGGTCACGAAGACGCGAGGCGAGAGGTCTGTGAACTCGCCGTTACCCATGAGCCTTCCCGCCAAGCGGTTGACGGGCGGAACGATCGCCGGTACGACGGAGCCGATCGCACAGATTCCGCGGTATGCGCCGTTGGCGAGCAGCTCGTCTTCGACCCAGGCGCTGAACCTGCCGCGCGGGTGCCGCGCGTCGTCGACGGGCAGCCTCGTGTTGGTCTTCGTGACGGCGACATCTGTGTGCGGGAACCAATAGAACTCGAAGTGGTCCTCGCTCGCGGAGCGGTCGAGGTAGGCATCCAGAACCGCTTCGCGAGGCTCGGATGCCTCCACCGCGTGCAGCAGGAACGCCGGAACGCACTGCACGGTGATGTCGACGAGCACGCCCAATGCGCCGAGGCCGAGACGCACGGCAGGCAGCAACTCGGCGTTCTCGGTCTCGCTGACGTGCAGTACGGATCCGTCACCGATGACCAGGGTCGCGGCGACGATCTGGGTGGCGAGTCCGCCGAAGCGACCGCCGGTGCCGTGGGTTCCCGTCGATGTGGCGCCGGCGATGGTCTGCCGGTCGATGTCGCCCATGTTCTCCAGCGCGAGTCCGTACGGGGCCAGCAGCTCTGGCAGCCGGAAGAGGTTCGTTCCCGCGCCCAGCGTGACGCGACCTGACGCCTCGTCCACCGCGACGACGCCACTCAGCTCGTAGAGGTCGAGCAGTACGCCGGGAGCGACGGCGATGCCCGAGAAGCTGTGTCCTGCGCCGACGGGCTTGACGTGCAGGCCGCGGTCAGCCGCCGAGGAGACGGCCCGCTGCACGGCGGCTGTGTCCTTCGGCCGCTCGACGTGTGCCGGCCTGATCTTCTGGCTGCGGCCCCAGTTGCGCCACTTCGCCCCGGTCGCCGTCACAGGAACGCCTTGCCGTCGCCGCGGTAGGTCGGCGTCGACCCGACCACCTCTGCACCCTCGACGAGCACGAACTCGTTC
>DASZMW010000250.1:0-5484 GCA_035551735.1 Humibacter sp.
CCGAGCCGGTGTCAGTCCAGCCCAGTTGATCCCCTGCCGGCTTCTCTGCTCGGTCTCTGAACTCAGTGTGTGCGCGCGGCCCGCAACGGCGCCAAGGCTTCGGCGAGCGCGACCAGTTCATCGAGCTGGGCAGCGAGCATCCGCTCCTGGTGTTCGTTCGGTTCGAACTCCCCATCGTCGTCGATCTGCCTCGCAGCCCACGGCATCTCGACGTTCGACGAGGTAGGAACGAGCCCCAGCGCGACCTCGGGCACCCGTAGCGCAGCCACGCCGCGGGTTCCGCCGGAGATGCCGCCGTAGCTCACGGTGCCGAGCGGCTTGCGCCACCACTCTTGCGAGAGATGGTCGAGCGCGTTCTTCAGTGATGGCGCGTAGCTGAAGTTGTATTCGGGCTGCACGAAGATGAACGCACCCGCGGCATCCACCCGCTCGCTCCATGCGATCGTGGACGGCTGCGTGTACTGGTGCAGCTTCGGGTGGTTCGGCTCGGACATGAGTGGCAGCGCGATCTCCTTCAAGTCGGCCCAGTCCACGTCGAAGCGCGCGTCGCGCTCCACCACGTCGCGCACCCAGTCGGCGATCGGAAGGCCGATGCGCCCCTCCCGCACGCTCGCCACCACGATCATCAGCCTCATGTCAGCCCTCTCGTCCACGCCTACTGTCACGTACCCGCCGCTATTCAGGACATACGGCCACCACTGACGGATATGTCGCCGCTTACCGGCATGTCCTGAATTGTGGTGTCGAACCGAGGTTCACCACTTGTCGTGGACGCCCGCGCGAATGTACTCGTCGTAAATGTCGCGCACTGCCCGATCGAAGTCGTCGCCGAGCGGGGGCACGGAACCCGCAGCGGCATTCGAGCGGGCCTGATCGACATTCCTCGCGCCGGGAATCACGGAACTCACGCCGGGCTGCTGCGCCACCCAGGCGATGGCCGCCTTGGCGGGGGTGAGCTTGTCTGCACAGTCGATGCTCTGCGCATCGCGAACGGATGCCACGGCATCTGCGAACCTGCCGGCCGCCTCGACCCCCGTGGCGAAGTCGACGCCGGAGAACGTCTCACCCACATCGAACGCCTCGCCGTGCCTGTTGAACGTGCGATGGTCCTGCGGCGCGAAGACGGTGTCCTTCTTGTATCGGCCGCTGAGCAGACCGGACGCCAGCGGCACCCGCGCGATGATACCGACGCCTGCCTGCTGCGCTGCCGGCAGCACGCGCTCCAGCGGCTTCAGGCGGAACGCGTTGAGGATGATCTGCACGCTCGCCACGTTGGGGCGTGCGATGGCGGTGAGCGCCTCGTCCACCCGCTCGACGCTGACGCCGTAGTTCGCGATCGCACCCTCGTCGACGAGGGTGTCGAGCGCGTCGAAGACCTCGTCGTTCGAGTAGACGGCAGTCGGCGGGCAGTGCAGTTGAACGAGGTCGAGCGTGTCGGTTCGCAGGTTGGCGCGCGAGCGGTCGACCCACTGGCGGAAGTTCTCCAGCGTGTAGTTCTCTGGCACCTGATCGACGCGGCGACCCATCTTCGTGGCGACGGTGATGCCGGCATCCGGATGCGCTCCGCGGAACCTGCCGATGATGCTCTCGCTCCGACCGTCGCCGTACACGTCGGCGGTGTCGAAGAACGTGACGCCTGCCTCAGCGGATGCCTCGAGCACGTCGAGCGCATCGCTCTCGTTGACGCTCCCCCAGTCACCCCCGAGCTGCCAGGTTCCCAGACCGATCACGGACACGGTGCGGCCTGTTCGGCCGAGTGGGCGTTGCTGCATGCGGCCACGATACTGGTGCGTGCAACCAATGCCCTCGCCAGCCCTGGGCGTAGCCTGAGCATCGTGACCGAGTCCGCCGTCCAGGTTCTGTCCGATTCGCTGCTGGAGCGCATCCGTTCGCGCGCTGCCGGCTATGACCGAGACAACGCCTTCTTCGCCGAAGACCTCGCCGAGTTGAAGGATGCCGGCTACCTGCGCGCCCTCGTGCCGACCGAGTTCGGCGGACTGGGGCTGCAGCTGCGCGACGTGGTTCGCGAGCAGGTACGGCTGGCATCCGCAGCTCCTGCGACGGCGCTCGCCGTCAACATGCACCTGGTGTGGACGGGCGTCGCGAAGGCGATGCGCGATCGCGGCGACGACACCCTCGAGTTTCTGCAGCGCGAGGCAGGAACCGGTGAAGTGTTCGGCTTCGGCATCAGCGAGGGCGGCAACGACCTCGTGCTGTTCGGGTCGCGCACGGATGCCCGCCCGGACGGCGAGGGCGGCTACACGTTCCACGGCACGAAGATCTTCACCTCGCTCTCGCCGGCGTGGACGCGTCTCGGCACGATGGGGCTGGACTCGACGAGCCCCGACGCACCGAAGATCGTCTTCGGCTTCATCGACCGGGCCGCCGGCGGCTTCACGATTCTCGACGATTGGGACACGATCGGCATGCGGGCCAGCCAGTCGAATTCCACGAAGCTCGATGGTGCTCAGGCGCCGGCCGACCGCGTCGTGCGGAGAGTGGATCCCGGCCCGAACGCCGACCTGCTCACGTTCGGCATCTTCTCGAGCTTCGAGTTGCTGCTCGCCGCGGTGTACACGGGCATCGGTAAGCGGGCACTGGAGCTCGCGGTCGAGGCCGTGAAGCGACGCACCTCGATGAAGAACAACGGGCGTGCGTACTCGCAGGACCCGGACATCCGATGGCGCATCGCCGACGCCGCGATCGCGCAGGACGCGCTGTACCCGCAGCTGGATGCCATCACGGGCGACGTCGACGCCCTCACCGACCACGGCAACCAGTGGTTCGCGAAGCTCGTCGGCATGAAGGTACGGGCGACCGAGACGGCCCGTGACGTCGTCGACAAGGCGATCCGGGTCTCCGGCGGCGGCAGCTACTTCGCCTCCAGCGAGCTCGGGCGGCTCTACCGTGACGTGCTCGCCGGCATGTTCCATCCCTCCGACGACGAGTCGGCCCACTCGACGGTGGCGACGGCCTGGCTCGGCCCGGTCGAGGACTGACGATGACCGATCAGTCCTGGCGGCCGTCGCGGCACGGCGAGACGGGTTCACCGACTCCGAGGGTCGGGGTCGCGGCACGAATGCGTCTGGACTGGTGGTGGATCGCCATCCTCGTGCTCGCCGGCTCGTTCCAGCTCTACCGCGGCGCGCCGGTCGACGGAGTCTTCTTTCTCGCAGCGGGGCTCGCACTGCTCGCGGATGCCGCTGGCTGGCTGCACGCGCTCGACCACTACCCCCTTCCCCGCCTTCACCTCGCGGCGCAGATCACGCTCGGCGCCATCGCCATCGCGGTGATCACGTTCGCACCGCAGTTCGGCCTGGCCGACCTGATCACCGTTGCGGTCATCGGTGCCACGGCGTTGATCGTCGCGTGGCGCGACGATCCGCTGCCATCCGATCCCGCGCCGAATCGCGAGGGGCGGGATGTCACGCTTCGGCGAGCGCTGCGGCGATCGGCGGTTCTGTGGTCAGCCGCGGGAATCTTCCTCTGCCTGTGGGAGCTCGGCTCCTTCTTTCTCGCGATGCCCTCCGCGCAGGCGGACTTCGATCATCCGCCTCTGTCGGACTTGCTCGATCCGGTCGTGGCCAATCCGGTCGGCAGGGCGGCGTGCGCCGCCCTCTGGCTGATCGCCGGCGCCGCATTCCTGCGGAGGGGACGTCGCTCGTGAGTCGCTTCATCACGATCGCCGGATTCGTCGCTGTCGGCGTCTTCGGTCTGGTGCTTGCCTGGTACGGCAGACGCGCACCCGACAGGGTGGCCCCGTTCGGTACGCTCCTCGACCGGGTGATGGCATCCAGAGCCATCCGCATCACGATCGTCGTGTTCTGGTGGTGGCTCGGTTGGCATTTCTTCGTGGTGGCGCCGCTGCCTGCCTCGTCCTAGGTGTGCCGCCTCGGGACACCGCCGACAGCATCCGTCGTCATTCGCGCCCGCGAAGCCGCTCGAGTTCGCGTCGTTCGCGTTTGGTCGGGCGACCGGCGCCGCGCTCGCGCACCACGGAACTCGGCTGCTCTACCCGTGGCGGCAGCGCCGGAGTCTTGTCCAGGTAGGCCGCCTGCGCGATCGGCGCCCCGACGCGCTTGGTGAGGATGCCGCGCACCTCGACGACGTGCTCCCGGTCGGTCTGAACCCGAATCTCGTCGCCAGCGCGCACCACCTGAGCCGGCTTCGCGCGCTCGCCGTTGACCTTCACATGCCCGGCCTTGCAGGCTGCAGTGGCCATCGACCGGGTCTTGTAGAACCGCACCGACCAGACCCAGATGTCGGCACGTGTCGTCGTCTCGGCCATCGACCCATGGTAGGCACCTGCCGCAGCGTTCATAGGCATCGGATGCCGCCGTGCGCTACGCTCGCCCGCGTCCCCATGAGCGATCCGCGAATGCACGTCAGTGCCTTCGTGGCGCCCGTGCGTCAGGCTCGATGAAGTGGAGCGATCTCGATGAGCACCCCGAACCAGCAGCAGCCGACTCCCGCCGGGTGGTACGCGGATCCCGATCCGCAGAATTCGGGCGGACAGCGTTGGTGGGACGGCATCCGCTGGACGGAGCACACTCAGGCCGCACCTCAGCAAAACGCTTACGCACAGCATTCCTACGCGCAGAACGCTTACTCGGTCGCGGGGCCGGTGGTCTACCCACCGGTCGCCCCAGGCACGTCATCGCTGACATGGCAGATCTGGCTCGTCGTCGGACTGCCCTTGCTGCCATCCATCGCCCTGATGTTCTTCGACTTCACTGGGTATTTCCGAGCGGTCGTCGCGATCGGATCGGCGGGAACCGGGGCGACCGGCGGCGACACGGCTCACTTCGCCTCGTCGATATCGGTGTTCGTCGTGTCGATCCTGCTCCTCGACCTGCTGAGCTTCGTGATCTACGGCCTCGTGGTGATGTTCTCCTACTTCGACCAGCGAGAACTCCGCCGTCGGGGATTCGTCCACCCGTTCCACTGGGCATGGTCGTTCCTCTCCTCCTTCGTCTACGTGATCGGTCGCACCGTCGTCGTGCGTCGGCGCGGCGCCGGCGACGCGCTGTGGCCGATCTGGGGTCTCGTCGCCGCGACAGTGATCGCCATCGTTTTGGTCAGCATCAAGCTGGCCATCGTGTTCAGCGATCTGTCCAGCTTGATTTCGACGACCGGATACGGCTACGTCTCCTGAGCTGTCAAGGAGTGATCGCAGCACGAGCGACGTGCCCACGCACGGTAAAGTGAAACGGCACATGCCGACGAAAGGAAGTGTTCCGTGGAGTACATCGTCTTCATTGCCGGCGCGGTGATCATGGGGCTGTTCTGCTTCTGGGCACTGTTCGACGCCGCACGAGACGCCAAGACCAGGGCGGCGCATCCCGAGCGTTCGGCGATCGTCGACGTCGAGCACTACGCGCTCGACGAAACGCACCACTAGGTTCGGGTCTCGATACAGGGAGACTTGTGGTGTTGGTTTGGGTTGCGGGGTGTGACTTGTCTAGATACTGGCCTCTTGTGGGT
>DASZMW010000251.1:0-3930 GCA_035551735.1 Humibacter sp.
GCCCGACGGGCAGGCTGCGCACCTTCTCGGCGACCACGCCCGGCTCGAGACCGGCGTTCAGCGCGATCTGCTTGAGCGGGGCGTCGATGGCGACCTTGACGATGTTCGCGCCGGTCGCCTCGTCGCCCTTGAGGGCGCCGATCGCCTTGCCCTCGAACGCGGTCTTGCCGGCCTGGATGAGCGCGACGCCACCACCGGCGACGACACCCTCCTCGACGGCGGCCTTCGCGTTGCGAACGGCGTCCTCGATGCGGTGCTTGCGCTCCTTGAGCTCCACCTCGGTCGCTGCGCCGGCCTTAATGACGGCAACGCCGCCGGCGAGCTTCGCCAGGCGCTCCTGCAGCTTCTCACGGTCGTAGTCGCTGTCGGTGTTCTCGATCTCGTTGCGGATCTGCTGCACGCGGCCGGCGATGAGCTCGGCGTCGCCGGCTCCCTCGACGATCGTGGTCTCGTCCTTGGTGATGACGACCTTGCGTGCCTGGCCGAGCAGGTCGAGGGTGACGTTCTCGAGCTTGAGACCGACCTCCTCGCTGATGACCTGACCACCGGTGAGGATGGCGATGTCCTGCAGCTGCGCCTTGCGGCGGTCGCCGAAGCCCGGGGCCTTGACGGCGACGGACTTGAAGATGCCGCGGATCTTGTTGACGATCAGGGTCGCGAGCGCCTCGCCGTCGACGTCCTCGGCGATGATCAGCAGCTGCTTGCCGCTCTGGATCACCTTGTCGACGATCGGCAGCAGGTCCTTGATGTTCGAGACCTTGCTGTTGACGATCAGGATGTACGGGTCCTCGAACACCGCCTCCTGGCGGTCGGGGTCCGTGACGAAGTACTGCGACAGGAAGCCCTTGTCGAAACGCATGCCCTCTGTCAGCTCGAGCTCGGTGCCGAACGTGTTCGACTCCTCGACCGTGACGACGCCTTCCTTGCCCACCTTGTCGATGGCCTCGGCGATGATCGCGCCGATCTCAGGGTCGGCCGCGGAGATGGACGCTGTCGCGGCGATCTGCTCCTTGGTCTCGACCTCCTTGGCGTTCGCGATGAGCTGCTCGGTGACAGCTGCGACGGCCTTCTCGATGCCCTTCTTCAGGCTGATCGGGTCCGCACCGGCCGCGACGTTGCGCAGACCCTCGCGCACCAGAGCCTGAGCGAGCACGGTCGCCGTGGTGGTTCCGTCGCCGGCGACATCGTCGGTCTTCTTCGCGACCTCCTTGACCAGCTCGGCGCCGATCCGCTCGTACGGGTCGTCGAGCTCGATCTCCTTCGCGATGGACACGCCATCGTTGGTGATCGTCGGGGCGCCCCACTTCTTGTCGAGCACGACGTTGCGACCGCGCGGGCCGAGGGTCACCCGGACTGCGTCGGCGAGCGTGTTCAGTCCACGCTCGAGGCCGCGACGCGCCTCCTCGTCAAAAGCAATGATCTTTGCCATGTTGTTTCTCGTCCCTCCCGGACGTTACGCGAAGAATCAATGGTTAGCACTCAGTCAGAGTGAGTGCTAAACCGATTCTGGCACTCGACACCCGCGAGTGCAAGACGAGTGCCGCCGCTTGACGTGCGCCAGGAGCGAATCGGCCGGCCGCCGACACGAGGCCGGGTGCGACAGACAAAGAAGAAGGGCGCCGCGCTCTGCGCGACGCCCTTCTTGTTCTCGATGTCGTCAGACGGGTCGCACGGACTCCGCCTGGGGACCTTTGCTGCCGGTGCCGACCTCGAAAGTCACCTGCTGACCCTCTTCGAGGACCTTGTAGCCGTTCATGTCGATCGCGGAGTAGTGGACGAAAACGTCCTGACTCCCGTCATCGACAGTGATGAAGCCGTAGCCCTTCTCAGCGTTGAACCATTTGACGGTTCCGTTCGCCATTGATTACTCCCATTGCCCTTGACCCAACGCCGCGTGGTCGCGCGCGTTGAACCCCGATAGTAGCGGCCGCCCTAGGCGCAGACGAGAGGTGTTTCCAGATTGAGACATTCGGTTACGCGACGGGGAGATTCCCTGTTTCGAACGACTCGGCCTGGGCCCCATCGAGCCGTGCCGGCCGGTCGCGACGGCCTTAGCTGCCGCCGGTCTTGTAGTCGGTTCCGAGCACAATGGTGATGTCGGCTCCCGAGGCCACGAAGTCCTGAGTCACCTGGATGGGCGCGTTCCCCAGCGTCTTCGAGACAGCGAGCGCCGCGCCCTCGTTCTTGGGATCGGAGTAGTACACCGTCGTCGCCTTGACGTCCGTCGAGCTCGCGTTGGCCGGCGTGATGTTCTTCCAGCCCGCGGCGGTCAGCTTCGTCGTGGCATCCGCCGCCAGACCGGACTCTGTCGTTCCGTTCAGCACGATCACGTTGAGAGCCGGGTTGACGGTCGGGGTGATGGTGGGAGTGGGGGTCGGCGTAGGAGTCGGCGTCGTCGTCGTGGCCTTAGAGAACGGCAGGTTCACATTGAGCGTGCCGTTGATGGCGAAGATCCCGAGAGCGCCGAGGCCGACGATCACGATGACGGCCCCCGCACACCACGCGACCCAGATCCATCCGTACCCTCGTGGCCGCGGTGCCCGATGTGCACCGATCCGCTCGAGGTCGTCTGGAACCTGATCGAACCGGTCTGTCGGGTATTTCTCGGCCATCTTCTGGACAGATCCTCGGGGTAAGGCGGCGTTACCGCGGTCTCATTCGTGCAGCGACGGTGTTCACTGCCGCGGGCGGAGCCGATCCGCTCGCGCCGCGAGGCGGACATCCCTCACCCGCTGCAGACGACGCACCAGCATCGGGTCGTGCACCAGAGCTTCGGGCGTATCGATCACGCGGCCGAGCACCTGATAGTACCTGGCGGCGGAAAGACCGAACTGAGCGCGGATCGCCTGCTCCTTGGCACCTGCGTGCTTCCACCAGCGGAGCTCGAATTCGAGCACGGCGAGGTCGCGTTCGCTCAGTCCCTCTGACGGCTCGTCTTCGCCGGGTACCTGCACGCGATCGGGGTCGCCCACCACGCGTCACCTCCTGCCGGTCGCCGCCATTGTAGGGTGCGGATGCCGCACGGCGGCCGAGGCGCACGGAACAGTCGGAGCCGCGCAGTCGTTAGCCTTGGTGGGCAGGCGGAACGCGCGAGGCGCGACGTCTTGCGCATGCGAGAAAGGATCCAGCAGCCATGACCTACAAGGTCTCCAAGACAGATGAGCAGTGGCGCGACGAGCTCGACGACGAGCAGTTCTCCGTGCTGCGCGAAGCTGCCACAGAGCGTCCCTGGACCGGCGAGCTGCTCGACGAGGGCCGGGCCGGCGTCTACACCTGTGCGGCGTGCGGTGCTGAGTTGTTCAAGAGCGGCACGAAGTTCGATTCGGGATGCGGTTGGCCGAGCTTCTACGAATCCGTTCGTCCCGAGGCCGTCGAGCTGATCGAAGACGATTCGCTCGGTATGGTGCGCACCGAGGTTCGTTGCGCCAACTGCGGCTCGCATCTCGGCCACGTTTTCCCTGATGGATTCGGCACCCCGACCGGTGACCGGTACTGCATGAACTCGATCTCGCTCGACTTCACACCGCAGGCGGAGCCCGTCGGGTCTGACGGCACCGACCAGCGCCTGTGACCTCAGCACGCGACGCGGCCGCCGCGAGGCGCTCGTATTCGAAGGTGACCGATGCTGCGCCGACACACGAACAACTGGTCGATCTCGTCGCCGCGGCCGGCAGGGTCGCCGATCACAGTTCGCTACGGCCGTGGCGACTGATCGAGTTGCGCGGGGATGCCCGAGTTCGCCTCGGGGAGGCGATCTCCGCGACGGAGAGCCGTGGCAGTGAACACCGTGCGCCGTCGACCAAGCCGCTCCGAGCTCCACTGCTGATAGCGATCGTGTCTTCGAGGCGGCACAGCGAGAAGGTGCCGGGCTGGGAGCAGGACGCCGTGGCATCCGGGGTCGCTCACGCCTTGAGCTTGCTGCACGACGAA
>DASZMW010000252.1:0-2374 GCA_035551735.1 Humibacter sp.
TCGACTCGTGGTTGCTGGGCGATCGGGAGGTGCCACGCAAGCAGCGGCATACCGCGCGGCGGGTGTGGCAGCGCCTGGTCGCCGAGCACGGCGCGAGCGTCGCAGAGGTGACGGTGCCGCGCTGCCGGTGGAACTTCGCGGCCCGGCGAGACTGGCAGGAGGCCGGAACATTGACGCATTGCCGAGAATGTGAGAACGTTCCCTCGCCAACTAGGAAAACGTTCTCACATCCGTAGGAGCTTTGTCGTGACCACCGTGACCCGACCACCCCGGTCGCCCGCTGATGTCCATCCAGACTTCGTATCCCGGATCGAATCCGCAGCGAAGCAGGCAGGGGAGGTAAATGCTCTGCTCGCCACGCTCGTAGGCGAAAACACGAGTTCGATCTTCCTCGTGGGCTGTGGTGGTTCGCTGTTCACGCACGCCGCGCTACGAACTATTCTCGATCGGTCGCCCGTGCCGGTGTACACGATCAACTCGGATGAGCTTGTGCTTCGCCGGCCGGCGATGCTCGACAAGCGCAGTCTCGTGATCGTGAGCAGCAGTAACGGGGCCACGCGCGAGACCGCAGGCGCGGCACGGATGGCGCGCGAACTCGGCGCAACAGTCGTGGGCATCACCCAAGACCCGGACAGCGTCGTCGCTGCCGAATGCGAGTACGTATTCCTTCACCAGGGCGTCGACGCCAAGCAAGTTCTGTTGGCTCAATTCGGCTACTCGATCCTCAAGATCCTCGGCGCAGCGCCTGACTACGACCAGGTCGTGCGTGCGCTCGCTGGCTCTCCCGCCGCCTTCCGCTCCGCGATCGACGAGACCGACGCCCAGCTTGACGCGATCGCGCAGGCCCTCTACCAGGAACCGGTCATCTACGTTCTCGGATCGGGCGCGCTCGAGGGAGCCGCCCAGACGTTCGCGATGTGCTACCTGCAGGAGATGCAGGTCAAGCACGCAGCGGCTCCGGGATCAGGCGAGTTCCTACACGGACCATTCGAGGTCATCAGTCCTGACGTACCGGTGCTCGTGATCACCGGTGAACACTCCAGCCGCCCGATGGATGAGCGTGTCCTAGCGTTCCTGCGTCGCCACACGCCGAAAGTCCATGTGCTCGACGCGAAGGACTTGGCGCTGCCCGGTATCGAGGTCGACATGAGGCCGCTGATCGGCACACTCGTCGTCGGCAGCGCGCTGCTGAACCGGCTAGCCGAACATTTCGAAGCATGGAGCGGACGCCCGCTCAAGGACCGCCGTTACATGTGGAAGGTCGACTACTGATGTCGGTCCTCGCCATGGGTGACAACATTTCCGACTGCTACATCGACACTGGTCGTCTGTATCCCGGCGGAAATGCGGTCAATGTGGCCGTCGCCGTTGCTCGCGCGGGCGGGTCGGCCAGTTACATAGGCGTCGTCGGAAACGATGCGCGCGGCCGGCTCTTGCGAGATGCGCTCGTCGAAGAGGGCGTGCACGCGGACGGTCTGCGTGCGTGCGATGGGAACACGGCACTGGCCGTCGTCGGCCACGAGGGTAGTGACAGGGTCTTCCGCGGCTTCGATCGTGGAGTCGCCCTGTTCACACCCGATGCCGAGGACCTCGATCGTGTCGCTGAACACACGATCGTCCACACGACCTACTGCAGCGGCCTCGAGACGGCTGTTCCGTCGTTCGCTGAGCGCGCACGAGTCTCGTACGACTTCGATACTCACGTCGACGATGGGTACGCGGATGACCTTCTTGACTCCGTCTGGCTCGCGTCGTTCTCGGCGACGCATCTGGATGAGGACGCCTGCCACAAGTTGTTGCGGTGGGCGCATGAGCGTGGCGCCGAATTCGTTCTCGCTACGCGCGGCCCGCGCGGTGCGATGCTCTGTAACCGCACTGACGTATTCGTCGCTGCCGCCGATCCTGTCGCAGTTGTCGACACGCTCGGCGCAGGCGATGCGTGCATCGGACAGCTCCTATACGAGCTTGACGCCGGACACCCCCCGAACAGAGCGCTCACCGCCGCCGTTAACGCGGCGACGGCAGCATGCACGTTCTGGGGTGGCTTCGGTCACGGGATCGCGCTCAGTGACGCGGACGGTGAGCGAGCACGTTCGCTTACCCAGCACGTTCGCTTACCCAGCACATGAGTACAGGCAGGCACACCGAGACAGGCAGCGACACCGACACCAGCCAGGAGGCACGATGACTACTAGCTCAACATCCACAAGCACTTGCACGAATTCATCAAGGCACCGCACTCACCTAGTGATTGCCGCGCTCGCCGCGGTCACCGTCGTGTTGTCGTTGGCGGCCTGTAGCTCGTCCAAGACGGCGTCCTCGAACGCCGCGGGCGGTTCCGGCAGCACCGCGACGACATCGGCGAGCAGCGGCG
>DASZMW010000253.1:0-10209 GCA_035551735.1 Humibacter sp.
CGCGACAAGGGGAACACGGTTCTCGTCGTCGAACACAAGCCGGAGACCATCGCGATCGCCGACCACGTCGTCGACCTCGGGCCCGGCGCAGGTTCGGGGGGCGGCACGGTCTGCTTCGAGGGCACTGTCGAAGAGCTGCGCGAGGTCGACACCATCACGGGCAGGCACTTGAGCGATCGGGCCACGCTGAAGAGTGCCCTCCGCGAAGCGACCGGAGCCCTCGAGATCCGAGGCGCCGACACCCACAACCTGCGACAGGTGGATGTCGACATCCCGCTCGGCGTGCTCGTTGTCGTCACCGGCGTTGCCGGGTCGGGGAAGAGCTCGCTCATCCAGGGCTCGGTGGCGAAGCGGGACGGGGTCGTCTCGATCGATCAATCGGCGATCCGGGGCTCCCGGCGCAGCAACCCGGCCACGTACACCGGGCTGCTGGACCCGATCCGCAAGGCGTTCGCGAAGGCGAACGGCGTGAAGCCTGCTCTGTTCAGCGCGAACTCCGAGGGTGCATGCCCGGCGTGCAACGGCGCTGGCGTCATCTACACGGATCTCGCGATCATGGCCGGTGTTGCCACGGTGTGCGAGGAGTGCGGAGGCAAGCGGTTCCAGGCATCCGTGCTCGAGTACCGCTTCGGTGGACGCAACATCAGCGAGGTGCTCGCAATGCCCGTTGATGAAGCGCTCGAGTTCTTCGGCGCGGGCGACGCTCACACACCCGCCGCGCACGCCATCCTCACCAGGCTTTCGGATGTCGGACTCGGCTACCTCACGATCGGCCAGCCGCTCACTACGCTGTCGGGCGGAGAACGGCAACGCCTCAAGCTCGCCACCCACCTGGCGGAGAAGGGCGGAATCTACGTGCTCGACGAACCGACAGCGGGCCTCCACCTGGCCGACGTCGAGCAGTTGCTGCGACTGCTCGATCGGATCGTCGACTCCGGTAAGTCCGTGATCGTCGTCGAGCACCACCAAGCGGTGATGGCGCACGCCGACTGGATCATCGATCTCGGACCGGGCGCAGGTCACGACGGCGGGCGCCTCGTCTTCGAGGGAACCCCTGCCGACCTTGTCGCCGGGAGAGCCACGCTGACGGGCGAGCACCTCGCGGAGTATGTCGGCGCGTGAGCGTTGCGCTGGGCATGGTCATGGTCATGGTCATGGTGACCGCAGGGTCCCGGCGGGCGCAGGTCCCGGCGGGCGCAAGGTTGCAGCGGACGCCGGGACACGGGGGCATACGGAGGGCAGATGGTCGACATACGCATGGTTCCCTCCTGTCTCGATTGAGCTGTCGCGATTGAAGGCGGTTGACTACAGCATTGATACTGTCTGTATCGCAACTATATTCGATTCTTCTGCACCTCGCAACAATGGATCCAGCTCTCCGTCCCCAGCTACCGAGGCGCTTGAGTTACCCAGATCCGATTGTTTCTTCGAATCTCGTGCCGTAAACTGGTCGCATGAGTTTGTACACCACTCGACTGCGGGACGCGGCGGCGCAGGTCTGCACGCGCCTCGGCGATCCGGTGTGCGATCAGCGAAGCGCCAATCCCACCCCGCTCGAGGCGGTCTCGGATTCCTCGGCAGCCTCGATCCTGAACGACGTGCATGACCTCATCGACTCGGAGCTCGAGTCACTCCTCAGCGACGCCGCATTCCTTCGCCGGATGAGCGACGTCGTCATCAGCGTCGCGGCAGGCGAGGTCGCGAAGCGATCGGAACGGTCACTGGGCCATTCGGGGCTCGCGCAACGCAACGGGCATCGCGGCGCCACGCAGCTGGTGCAGTCCCTCACAGGTGAGTCGAAGGGCGAAGCCTCACGTCAGGTGAAGATCGGCGAATTGATGGGAGAGACCGTCGCCGCCGAACGCCTTGTGAAAACTCATCGTCCCTCGACAGCAGAAGGCGGAACGGATGCTCCTGTGGACCCGCGTGAATCATCATCGCCCGGGCCGTCGGCTGTCCTACCGTGGCAGCACGCCGTGACGAACGCGATTGCCAACGGCACGTGCTCGGCCGAGACCGGTCAGGTGATCATTCGCACGTTGGCGCAGGTCACCGACTCGTGTCCCGACCACGAGCGGAGGAACGCGGCTGAGCAACTGGTTGCGATCGCGACGAGCGAGGGGACCACCCTCGATGAAGTCGCACGCGAGGCGCGACGCGCTCGTGATCGCATCGATGTCGAAGGAATCGAAGAACGTTTCACGCAGCGATATGAAAAGCGCTCGCTCAAGACGTGGCACGACCGTGACGGCGCACTCAACGTGCATGCGGTCTGCGACGACGAGTCGGGCGTGTTCGTCACCCAGCTCATGGACCTCGCGATGAGCCCTCGACGAGGCGGACCACGCTTCACCCGTCCAGACGACATCTCCTGGTCGAAAGAGATGACCGCCGACCCGAGAACCGGCGAACAGCTCGCGTTCGACATGGTGATCGACGTACTCAAGGCTGGGGCGGCATGCGATGACTCCACCGTGTTCCGCACAGATCGCCCCGCCGTTCGCGTCATCACCGTGGTCGACGCTGAATCTTCTGGCTCCGAGAACATCGATCATTCTTCGTGCGGCCACGTTGAAGGCGTCGACTCAGCCGTGCCGGCTTCCTTCGTTCGCGCGCGCGAGTGCGAATGCGGCACCGTCCCTATCACGGTCGACAGAGACGGCAGAGCATTGAACCTCGGCCACTCCCGTCGCCTCTTTAGCGCAGCACAGCGAGTAGTGCTCAGGGCGCGAGACGGCGGATGCCTGTGGCCGCACTGCGATAAGCCCGCATGGCAGACCGAAGCCCATCACATCGATCCAGTCGCCGAAGGCGGCAGAACCGACATCGCAGACGGTGTGCTTCTCTGCGCGTTCCACCATCTCAACCTTCACAACTACGGATGGCGCATAAGTCGAACCGGTACGAACTACTTCCTCCATCCCCCGATCGTCGGCGGCCGACCGAAGCCACCGGTCATCGCGTTGCGCTCGAAATCTGAGCCGTGGCCGGCGACCCGTGCAGCCGCGGGCTGACGGAGGATGGGAGGCTCGCTGAAGATGGCACACTCGTCGAAGGTCGACCGCGCGCCAGTCAACTGGCCGATCCCCACCCGTCACCCGGGGTTGTCTCCCGTCGCCCGACTAGCTCCGCACATGTCCGGCCGAGCATGGGTGCGATACCGTGAACGCGATGACAACGCAGGACCCGACGCCCGCGAGACCGACCGGCAGATGGCGTCCGCTTGCCTGGATCATTCCGGCCGCGATCGTGGTCGCTGCCCTGATCGTTCTGCTCGTTCGATGGCTGCTGACGCTTTCGACGTTCGAGGATTTCGTGCACAGCTATCCGGGCACGAGCGAACTGCCGTCGTGGGCACCCGTCGGCTTTCCTCTCTGGCTGGCGATCCTCCACTTTCTGAGCGCAACGTTCCTACTGTTCGTCGTGCTGTCCGGGTGGTCGATACGACGCACCAGAAAGAACGGCCACCGACCACGCGAGTTCTGGATCCGGGACAACGATCACCTCGTCACGACGAAGAACCCGCCGATCCGCATCACACTCATGTCGTGGTGGCATCTGACCGTCGACGCTCTCTGGGTACTGAACGGCCTGGTCTACGTTGTGCTGCTGTTCAGCACCGAACAGTGGGTGCGGATCGTACCAACGAGATGGGACATCATCCCGAATGCGATCTCGGCCGGCCTGCAATACGTCTCGCTGAACTGGCCATATGAAGACGGCTGGATGAACTACAACGCGCTACAGCTCATCACCTACTTCATCACCGTGTTCATCGCCGCTCCCCTTGCGGTGCTCACTGGCATCCGCCTCGCTCCCGGACTCGCCGTGCGCTGGCGCCCACTCGACAAGGCGTTTCCACTCAGGGTGGCGCGCATCATGCACTTCTCCGTGATGATCTGGTTCGTCGCCTTCACGATCGTGCATGTCGGGCTCGTGCTCATCACGGCACCGCTGCGCAATCTCAACCACATGTACGGACTGAGAGATGACACGAGCTGGGTGGGCTTCGGCGTCTTCGTCGTCTCACTCATCGTCGTCGCCGTTGCGTGGGTACTCCTGCGCCCACCGCGACTGGATGCCGTCGCCGAACTCACCGGAAGCGTCAAGCGCCGGTGACTCACCGACTCGCCAGCCACTCAGCCACGCGATGCGCGATGCGGCACCCACGCTCACCGGCAGCGCTGGCCCCGGGATACGTGATGCGTGACTCACGGACCTCGAGTGACCGGATGACACTGGGTATTCCTCGTCTTCCGTAGTCTTGAGCGGTGCCCACCATCACCGCACTCGACGACGCACGTACCGCGCTACGCCGGTTCGCACGCGCTACCAACCTGATGCTGTCGGGCCGCACGTTCATCGTGATCGGCGACGACGAGCGAGCGGATGCCGCACGAACCGTCATGCTCGCATGCGGCGGCCGCGAAACTCCCGACTCTCCCGACTACACGTTCGTCACAACAGTCGCCAGCGGTGGGAAGGGATCCGCCAGCGGAAGAGCGGTCTCCGTCGGCACCGCCATGGTCGTCGATCTGAATGGCGAGACAACGCGGGCGCTCACCGAAGGAGTGATGGGACACGCACAACACGGCGTGCGCGACGGCATCCTGTCGGTTGATGAAATCGACCTCGTGCCGTCCTGGCCCGAACTCCCCGTCCGTTCCGCGCTGCCGAACGCCGCAGGACGCCTCGAGTGGGCCGCCGAACATATGCCGCTCGCGGCATCCTTCGCGGCGGACCTGAAGAACGGCGGCCGGATAGCCGGACGGCGAGTCGCCATCTCGATGGTGCTGGAACCGAAGACCGCCGTACTGGCGCTTCTCCTTCGAGACGCAGGCGCCGACGTCGCCGTCTTCGCCCACCGCTACGAAACCGACGATGACGTCGCCGACGAACTTCGGTCCCGCAGCGTCCCGGTCTTCGCCGACTCGTCCGGAGACCGCGAGAACGACCGCAGGCTCGCGTTGCAACTGCTCGACACGGAACCCGAACTGCTTCTCGACGACGGCGCCCACGTCATCCGTCTCGCGCAGGAACTGCGCCCGCACCTCGTCGAGCAGATGATCGGCGCCGCCGAGGAGACCACGAGCGGTGTCCGTGCTCTGCGCGAACTGAATGAGGCCGACGGACGACAGGGACTGCGGATGCCCGTCGTCGCTGTCAACGACGCCGTCACGAAGGCCCGCTTCGACAACCGCTACGGCACCGGCCAGTCGTGCGTGTTCGCCCTCGCCGACGTGCTGGAGGCCGCCGGGGCGCAGTTGCACGGGGCAGGTGACGGGCTGGTCTCATCACTCAGCGGCGCCATTGTCACCGTGATCGGCTTCGGTCCGGTGGGCCAGGGTGTCGCCCAATTCGCGACCGCTCTCGGAAGTGAGGTGCGGGTCGTCGACACGGATCCGCGAGCGGAGCTGGAGGCGCGATTCGCCGGATATCGTACGGGGACAGCCGACGCCATGGCTACCGGCGCCGACGTGATCGTCTCCGCGACAGGAGTCGCTCACACGATCCCCCTCGACCTGATGCGAATCGCCGCCGACTGCACGGTGTTCGCCGTCGCGGGCGGTGTCGACGACGAGATCGAGACCGCGCGACTACGCGACCATGCTACGGCCGAACGCATCGACGACCATCTCGAGCGTTTCACCTTCGACGACGGGCATACCGTGTGGGTCGTCGATGACGGGGGCTGCGTCAACATCACCGCCGGAGAGGGCAATCCGATCGAGATCATGGACTTGTCCTTCGCAGCCCAGCTCCAGGCCGTGAGCACACTGCTCTCCGGCGGCCTCCGCGAACCGGGGCTGTTCCCACTGCCCGTCGACGCCGATCGGGAAATCGCACGACGAGCCCTCGGGCTCGATGGCCGCGGCAGTGGAGTCGCTGCAGGCAACGGGGCGGCATCGTGACGGGCATCCGAGTGTTCTCCGCATCGCTCGTGCTGCCCGTGACCGCACCACCGATCGTCGATGGTGCGGTGGCGGTACACGACGGACGCATCCTGCACGTCGGAGACCGCGAGTGGGTACTCGCAGCGCTTCGCGAACGAGGCGAGACGTTCTCGGAGACGCATACCGACGGCATCCTGACGCCCGGGCTGGTGAACGCGCACACTCACCTGCAGTACAGCGGCATGGCCGAGGTCGGCCAGGGCCACTATCACGGCTTCGAGGACTGGGCGCAGTCGTTCGACGCCCAGTATGAACAGCGACACGACTGGCGAGCGGATGCCATCGACGGCGCCGCCCAGCTCCTCGCGTCGGGTGCGACAGCAGTCGCCGACGTGGTGACGGACCTCGAGGCGGCGAGTGTGCTGCACGACACCGGCCTGCACGGAATCGCGTACTGGGAAGTCATGAGCTGGCAGGATGCCGCATGGCGCGAACGCGGACGCGAGCAGGTGCACGCCGAGCTCGACCGCATCCCGACAACGCCCGGTGCCGGCTTGGCACCGCACGCACCGTACTCGCTCGACACGCTCCCGCTGCACGAGATCCCCGACATCGTGCGGGAGCGTGGGCTGCGACTGCACATCCACCTCGGTGAGTCGCAGTTCGAAGGCGAGCGCGTTCCCACCGACGGCGGTGAGCGTCACGAGAACTGGCGGTTCGCCGGGGTGCAGAGCTTCCGAGCGCTGCGCGAACTCGGCTTCGGAACGAGCGCGACCGAGTTCGTCGACCAGCTGGGCGTACTCGGGCCGGATTGTCACATCGCGCACGGCGTGTACGTGACCGAGCAGGACAGACGACTGCTCAGGCTGCGCGGCACGAGCGTCGCGCTCTGTCCGCGATCGAACGAGGTGATCGGGCTCGAGCCTCCGCCCGTCGCCGACTACCTGCGAGAAGGCAACGCCATCGCGGTCGGGACGGACTCGCTCTCGTCGAGCCCGTCACTCGACCTGATGGCGGACGTCGCCCGCCTGCATCGTCTCGCTCGGGCGCAGGGATACCGCGGCGACGACCTGCACGCCAGGCTGCTGGCGGCCGCGACGCTCGGCGGAGCTCGCGCGATGGGTCTCGATGTCGGTCCGCGACGCCTCGGTCAACTCGGTGTCGGCGCCGTCGCCGATCTCGCCTTCTTCGACATCGCTGTGACGTCCGCAGCGGATGCCGTAGCCGAGCTCATCGAGGCCGGTCCCGGCCGCTGCGCCGCGACGTACATCGACGGCCGCGAGCGCTGGTCGCGGGCCGGCTGGGACGACGAGGAGCACGACGTCGACTCCGACGACGTCCACGACGGCCGGATGTGATGGAGGAAGAGACATGGAACGACCGGCACGAGCCGAGAAGCTCGATCTGGAGCGGCATCCCGAAGGTGGATGGTTCCGGCGCACGTGGACGTCGCCGCTCACCGTCGACCTGGCACGTGGGCCGCGGGCGGCCGCATCGCTCATCCACTACCTGCTCGAGAACGGGGATGCCTCCGCATGGCACGTCGTGCAGTCCGACGAGATCTGGCTCTGGCACGGTCCGGGAAGACTGACGCTACAAATCGGCGGTGAGGGCGTCGCACCCGAACCTGGTGCGACGGTCGTGCTGGGAGGAGACATTCTTGCCGGCGAACGCGCGCAGGCGGTCATCCCGGCCGGCAGCTGGCAACGCACACTGCCATCCGACGGCGAGACGCTCGTAAGTTGCCTGGTCTCCCCCGAGTTCCGCTTCGACGACTGGAAGCTGGATACGGGTGAGAGGTGAAGCGACCGGAACACGAATCACCCCTGGTCACGGGGCGTAATCGATTCGCCGCACGACAATCCTTCCACATAGGATCATTCGTGCATCAGAGGGGAGCGCACTCCCGAATGCACGGCCCTGACGTCGTATGCGGCCCACCAAAACCGGCCTGCGGGCGGCAGCCAGCTCCTCTCCTTTCGTTTCTCCGAAAGGTCGACCCGTGTCCCGAACCCCCCGCCGACTTGCGCGCGTCCTCACCGTCGCCGTCGTGAGCGCAGCGCTCTTCGCGCTCAGCGCGTGCAGCTCCACCTCCACCACGACCACGCACGGCCTCGAAACCGTCACCCCCGGAAAGCTCACTATCGCGACGGGTCAGCCGGCGTATTCGCCGTGGGTCATCGACAACAAGCCGCAGACCGGCAAGGGGTTCGAAGCCGCGGTCGCCTACGCGGTCGCCAAGCAGCTCGGTTTCTCCAAGAGCGAGGTGACGTGGGCGCGCACCGGTTTCGACGCGGCCATCGCGCCTGGGCCGAAGGACTTCGACTTCAACCTGCAGCAGTTCAGCATCACCGACAAGCGGAAGAAGGCCGTCGACTTCTCCTCGCCGTACTACACGACGACCCAGGCGATCGTGGCGTATAAGGACACGCCGGTGGCATCCGCGACCTCGACCGCCGATCTGAAGAAGTACAAGATCGGCGTTCCGGCTGGAACCACCAGCTACGACGTTCTGATCAAGAACGTCGGCGGGACCCCAGCCGTCTACAATTCCGAGGATGACGCGGTGCAGGCTCTGAAGACCAAGCAGATCGACGCGATCGCCGTTGACCTGCCGGCAGCGTTCTACATCACCAGTGCTCAGCTGAAGAACGCCACCGTTGTCGGACAGTTCTCCGACACCGCCGGCGGCGATGACTACGGCCTGGTGCTCGCGAAGAACTCGCCGGAGACCAAGAAGGTGACCGCCGCCGTCGACGCGCTGCGTGCAGACGGAACGCTCGCCGCGCTGCAGAAGAAGTGGCTCTCCGACACCGTTCACGTGCCGACCTTCAAGTAGACCTCAACGTAAGCGGTACTCTCTCGCCTGTGTCCAGCACCTCCCCCACACCCGACGCGGCCCCCACAGGCACTCGCGCGCCCGAGCCTCGCGGGCCCGAGCCTCATGTGCTCAGCGCGATCGCGCTCGACCGTGCGCGTTTCCGCAAGCGGCAGACCACGCGCTCGGTTCTGATCGGACTCGTGAGCACGGTCGTCTTCGCCGTGATCGTGTGGGTCACGGTGGTGAACACGCCGGGCTGGGCGATCGTTCAGCAGTCCTTTTTCGACCCGAAGTCGGCGTGGGAAGCCCTGCCGAGCGTGCTGCTGGGCTTGTGGACGAACATCCAGGTGCTGTTCTTCGCCTCGATCGGTGTGGCCATCTTCGCCACTGCGCTGGCCGCGGTGCGCTCGTTGCGCGGTCCCGTGTGGTTTCCACTGCGGTTCCTCGCGACCGCCTACACGGACCTTTTCCGAGGGCTCCCGGTGCTGATCGTGCTTTACCTCGTCGGCTTCGGCATCCCCGGGCTCGGCATCTTCCCCAGGGTCGCTCCGCAGGTCTGGGGCACGATCGCGCTCGTGCTGACGTACTCGTCGTACGTGGCCGAGGTGCTGCGTGCAGGCATGGAGGCGGTGCATCCGTCGCAGCGGTTCGCCGCACGATCGCTCGGACTCAGCCACACGCAGACGCTGCGGCTGATCGTGTTCCCTCAGGGCATCCGCAAGGTGACGCCTGCGCTGATGAACGACTTCGTCTCGATGCAGAAGGATGTCGGCCTCATCTCGGTGCTCGGAGCGGTGGATGCCGTGCGCGCGGCCCAGATCAACGTCGCCGAGACCTACAACTTCACCGCATATGTGGTGGCGGGTCTGCTGTTCGTACTGCTGAGCTGGCCGATGATCCGGCTGACGGACTGGTACACGGCCAGGGCGCAACGCCGTGAGCAGATGGGCGGTGTCGTGTGAGCGAGACGGCGACGGATGCTCCCGTGCTCAGCATGCGCGGCGTCTACAAGGCATTCGGCGACAACACTGTGTTGCGCGGGATCGATCTCGACGTGCACAAGCACCAGGTTGTCGTCCTGATCGGCGCGAGCGGCTCCGGCAAGTCGACACTGCTGAAGACCGCGAACCTTCTCGAGCAGATCGACGACGGACAGATCTTCCTCACCGGAGAAGACATCAGCGACCCGCGCGTCGACGTTGACGCGACTCGTGCACGCATTGGTGTCGTGTTCCAACAGTTCAACCTCTTTCCGCACCTGAGCGTGCTCGACAACGTCACGCTCGCGAACCGGCGCGTGCACAAGATGCCGAAGGATCAGGCGGAGACGATCGCCGTCGAACTCCTCGGCCGCATCGGCCTCGGCAACAAGACGAAGGATTACCCGGACCGCCTCTCCGGCGGCCAACAGCAACGCGTCGCCATCGCGCGTGCCATCGCCAGCAACCCGGAACTGCTACTGCTCGACGAGATCACCAGCGCGCTCGACCCTCA
>DASZMW010000254.1:0-14342 GCA_035551735.1 Humibacter sp.
TTCAGGAGGGCATCGTCTATCGGCCGCAGACGTCCCATCTGCTGGTGCTCGGCGTACGCGGTTCGGGTAAGACGGGCGTGCTGACGTGCATCGCAGCCCAGTGGCGATCCGGCGCGCTGTGGCTTCCCGCGGACATCGAAGGGGCGTGGGATGCTCTCGAGCTGGCCGACTCCATGCTGCACTCCGGCTCAGGCGAGCCGCTTCTCCTGCTCATCGACGATCTCGACGCCCTGCTCGCCCGCTTCGGTGACGAACATAGGGACGAGGTGCTCGATCGCGTGCGGTCACTCCTGGTCGACGGGCCGCGTGCCGGGATCGCGGTCGTCTGCTCGGCCGCAGTGCTGCCCTCTGGCTTACGGTCCGTCGCCGGGCATTTCGGGGAACGCCTCGTGCTGCGGCAGGCCGACCGTCAGGAGCACGTGCTCGCCGGCGCGGCGGCCGAGCTATACGACCAAGCCGCGCCGCCCGGTCGAGGCGTCTGGCGTGGTCTGCTCGCCCAGGTCGTGCTCGTCGACGGCTATGCGGTCTCCCGACGTGAATACATCGGGGAACGGCCGAGGGCGAGCGCCGTGGAACGGCTCGCCTTCCCGGCAGGGACGACCACGATCGTCGTCTCACGAGCGCCGGGTGTCGCTGCGAGTCGGCTGCAGGCATCCGCTCAGGGGCTTCGGGTGCTCGAACTCGCCGACGTGCGCGAGGACCCCTTCGCCGCACCGGCCGACGCGTCCGCGTCTCCGACTGCAATCACCGTGCGTGCGCAGAGCGAGCCGACGGCCATCGTCGGCGACGCGGATGCCTGGCAGTCCCGCTGGCAACTGCTGACGCGTCTGCGGCGCGACGCCTCGATCGTCTTCGACGGCTGTACCCTCGCCCAGGTGCGCGCCATTCTGCACTCCCGGGTGTTGCCTCCCGCGACGCTTCCCGGCCACGCTCTGATCTACACCCCGGACGGCGAGTTCCGGCGGGTCACCGTGCCGGCATGACCGGCTCAGCCCAGCACGGCGTCCAGCGGCGTCAGCTCGACGCCGTTCGCGTCGGCCACGCCGACATTCGTCACCTTTCCGCCGACGACGTTGAGGCCGAGCGCGAGGGAGTGGTCGGTCGCGACCGCGGTCCGCCACCCGTTGTTCGCGATAGCGCGCAGGTAGGGGAGCGTTGCGTTCGTCAGGGCGTGGGTCGACGTGTGCGGCACGGCCCCTGGCATGTTCGCCACGCAATAGAACACGGTGTCATGCACCCGGAAGGTCGGGTCATCGTGCGTCGTCGGGTGCGAGTCTTCGAAGCATCCGCCCTGGTCAACGGCGATGTCGACGAGAACGCTGCCAGGACGCATCCTCGCCACCAGATCGTTGCGCACCAGCTTCGGTGCCTTCGCACCGGGCACGAGCACGGAGCCGATCACCAGATCGGCATCGAGCACGGCCCGCTCGATCTCGAACGCGGTCGATGCGATCGTCTTGATGCGGCCCGCGTACAACGCGTCGAGCTCGCGCAACCGCGCCACGTTCGTGTCGAGCACTGTGACGTCCGCCCCGAGGCCGACCGCGACGGATGTCGCGTTCGTTCCTGCGACGCCGCCGCCGAGCACGGTCACCTTCGCCGGATAGGTGCCGGGAACACCCGGAACGAGCAGGCCGGACCCCCCGTTCGGCTTCAACAGAGTGTTGGCCCCGACGATGGCAGACAGGCGCCCCGCCACCTCGCTCATCGGAGCGAGCAGCGGAAGGGAGCGGTCGGCCCGCTGCACGGTCTCGTACGCGATCGCTGTCACTCCAGAGTCGATCAACGCCCTGGTCAGGCCGGGCTCCGCTGCGAGGTGCAGATAGGCGAAGAGTGTCAGGTCGTCCCTGAAGTAGGCGAACTCCTGCTCGATCGGCTCCTTCACCTTGAGCAGCAGCTCAGCCGTCGACCACGTCGTCGCGGCATCCGGCTCGATGATCGCGCCGGCGTCGGCGTATGCCGAATCGGATATGGAGGAGCCCTCGCCCGCGTCGCGCTCCACGTGCACCTCGTGACCGTTCGCCACCAGGTCGTGCACGCCGGCGGGAGTGATGGCCACGCGGTACTCGTTGTTCTTGATCTCGCGCGGGATGGAGATTCTCATGTCGTTCCGTTCTTTCTCGATTCCGGGCCACTTGGAGCCCGATCACGGTCGCCCTTGACCGCGAAGTCCTTGTCGAAACCCGTGGTCACATCGCCGGGCGGAGCCGGCCGACCGGAATGCCTCCACCGAGCACGGTCGTGCCCAACCGGCCGAGCACGTCGTCGGCAGCGGTCCTGTTGATGGCACCCACCTGGGCGAGCAGTCCGACGGCAGCCACGCGCGCCGCCGAGATGCTTCCGTCGATCACCTTCACGGCTACCGTCGTGCCGTCCGGCAGCGCCATGGTCATCACGCCGTCTGCGCCCGCCTTCGCGTAGGCGCCGAGCTTCTCGATGAGCACCGTGTCGGGGCGTCCCGCTCCCGAAATCGCCCAGGCGTTTTCCTTGGCGCTGCGAGCGACGAGTGCGGCGGTGCGATAAAGCGCGAAGGGCGACTGCTCAGATGCCGTCGCCATGCGCTGCACGCCGCGTGCCAGCCCGTTCAGGGTGATCGCGAACACCGGGGCGCCGCATCCGTCGACCGCCACGTGCGAAACCTTCTCGCCGGTGAGGCGTTCGACGACGTCTTTCACGTGCTGCTGCAGCGGATGCCGCTGGTCCGTGTACGCGCCGAGCGACCATCCGTTGGCGACGCAGGCCGCAAGCATCCCTGCGTGCTTTCCGGAGCACTCCATGTAGACGGGGGAGGGGCTCGCACCCGACCGGATCACGTCGTCGCGGGACGTGCGGTCGGCCGGCAGGGCCGGAGGGCACAGGAGCGCCGCATCGTCGAGGCCGACAGAGGAGAGGATGCCCCTCACAACGGCGACGTGCGCAGCGGTTCCGGCGTGGCTGGCAGTCGCCAACGCGGTCTGTTCTATGTCGAGACGGGCACCCGCTGAGATGGAGGCGACCGCCTGGAACGGCTTAAGCGCCGAACGGGGGAGGATCGCGGCATCCGGGTCGCCGAGCGACAGCATCCGATCGCCTTCGGGGCCCAGCACCACCGCGGAGCCGGCGTGCCTGGTCTCGATGAATCCACTTCGCTCGACGACAGCGAGCTCCACCGCCGATTCGATATCGAACGTTCCCGTTGCTGATGCCCGGGGGCCACGTTCCGACTCGCTCATGGTGCCTTCGAGTCTAGCCAGGGCGGAACGCGACTCGGCAGCACCGGGACGTTCCGTGCGGTGGCCGCCGGCAATGCAGCGGAGTGTGCGATCGGGCAGAGTGGGGTACGGCCCGCCGTGCTCAGGCGGCGGAACCGCCCGAAGACCCGACGAGAGGATCAGCACATGAACGTCGATCACCACTACGCGCTCACCCTCGAGTGGACGGGCAACCGGGGCACAGGCACCAGCGGCTACCGGGACTACGGCCGCGACCACATCGTGCGCGCCGAAGGCAACCCGCCGATCGAGGGCTCCAGTGACCGCGCGTACTTCGGAGACGCCGAGCGTTGGAACCCGGAGGAGCTGCTGGTCGCCGCCCTGTCGCAGTGCCACCTGCTCAGCTACCTGCACGTCGCGCAACGGCACGGCATCGTCGTCGCGGCCTACAGCGACTCGGCCACCGGAACCATGACGACGACCGCAGACGGCGGCGGCCACTTCACCTCGGTCACGCTACGTCCCGACGTGACGGTCAGCGACGCTGCACACATCGAGCTGGCGCAGAGCCTCCATGAAGAGGCCGCGCGGCTGTGCTTCATCGCGTCGTCCGTGAACTTCCCGGTCGAGCACGAGGCCGTCACGCACGTGGCCTGATGCGCCAGGTGGCTGACCCTGACGCCGACCGGGAGCGACCTTCGGGCCGCGCGCCCGTACGGGCGATGTTATTCGGCAGGGCCTTCGTTGTAGACGCCTGCTTCGACCTGTCCGCTGAGGCGTTGGATCTCGGCCATGATCGCATCGGTCGCCTCACGCCGCGCGCGACCGCTGGTCGCCGGTCCGAACGACGACACGTCGATCGGAGTGCCGAACGCCACGGTAACTCGCGCGAACTTCGGCAGGTTCTTTCCGACCGGCTGCAGTCGCTCCGTGCCGATCAACCCGACGGGCACGACGGGGACCCCCGTCGTCAGTGCCAGCCAGGCGACACCGGTGCGACCCCGGTAGAGGCGCCCGTCGCGGGAGCGGGTGCCCTCCGGGTACAGCGCGAACGCATTGCCGGCTTCGAGGATGTCCCGGCTCAGCTCGAGCGCGTCCTGCGAGTCCCTGCCGGCACCGCGTTTCACGCCGACGGCGCCGATCGCGGTGAAGAACGTTCGCTTCACCCATCCGCTGATCCCATGTCCCTCGAAGTAATGCGATTTTGCGAGGAACTGCACGGGTCTCGGTGCCACGACGGGAATGACGACGCTGTCGATGAACGAGAGATGGTTGCTGGCCAGGATGACCCCGCCGGACTTGGGCACGTTCCGCCGCCCGAGCACGAGCGGCCGGTACATCGCCCGTGCGAAGGGTGCGACGACGAAACGGCCGAACCCGTAGAGGAAGCCGATGCGAGGAGTGGGTGTGTCGATCTGCCGTCGCTGCGTCTGCACCAGTGTGTGCGGCGCGAGGACGCGCGACGTCGAAGTCATGGTTCGACGATACGTCTCGGCATATGCCCGACGGCGCATGCTCACGAGGGGTTCTACAGTCCCGTTCGCGGATCGGGGAAGCAGCGGGCGCCGTCTGTGAGGTTCAGACATCCGTCGTACTGCGCCGGGAAGGGCACGGTCAGCGGTGAGCCGAACCACTCTTTGTAGAGTCGCCAGAAGTTCAGGTTGCCGAACGTGGAGCAGTCGGTCACGACGTCGGGATGTCGCACGGTCTGCGGCGTCGGCTGGTACGGCGTGTAGTTGTAGAGGTTCGCCGTCGCCTGGTTGCGGATGCTCACCACGCTCGATCCGCACGCAGCATTCGGGTGATAGAGGATCGACACCTTGCCGACGTGATACCGCCAGGAAGCGCCGCCGACGGTGTACTCGCGGAATTGCCACGCAGCGTTGTACAGCTGGTTGAAGAAGCCGAAGTAGTCGGCGTCGCAGGCGGCCGTGTCGGGGCATCCGTAGCCCGTCGCACGTTGGTAGCCGTAGGCGCTCGGATGCGTGAGCAGCGACTGTTCCTTCTGCAGCAGCACCAGCAGCACCTTCGGGCTGACGCGGCACGCCTGCGCGACGGCGGCGATGATGGCGCTCGCACGCTGCTCCTTCTCACCGTGATAGGCCGCGCAGTGCGCGTACTGCATGGGCTCGTCCTGGGTGTCCTGCCGGTAGTCGGCGAGGCACGGCACCCCGTCGGACGGCGTACATTTTTTCGTCTCGAGGAAGCGCTGCACCTGGCGCGCGGTCATCGTGTCGGGATCGTAGAAGGCAGCGTCGCTGATGATGAGTCCTGCGTGGAAGGTCGCGTCGGATGCGGTCGTCTGCAGGGCAGGTCGGGGTACGACCGCCACGAGAATGAGAAACGCGAGAACCGCGAGAACGGTGCTCGCGACGATCACGATGTCACCCGTTGAAGCGCGGAGAACCCATCCGCCCAGGCGCGCTGACTCGCGATCGCGTTCGGGCATGCACCGACACTATGGGGTGCGGGCTCGGCTGCGCATGCGCAACGCGTCAGCTGTGGCGATCGACTCCGCTCTCACGACCGGCACCTGAGGACATCCCTGCCAGGGCGTCTTGCGAAGCGATCACGCCGTCCGCGAATCCGTAGCGCACCGACTCCTCCGCGTCGTACCAGGCATCCCTGTCGCCGTCGCGCAGAATCTCCTCGATCGTGTGCCCGGTCTGCTCCGCCGTGATCCTGGCCATCTCGTTCTTGAACTTCACGATCTGCTCTGCCTGCCTGCTGATGTCGGCGGCCGTTCCACCGAAGCCACCGTGCGGCTGATGCATGACGATGCGCGTGTTCGGCAGCACGAAGCGTTTGCCCGGCGTTCCCGAACTGAGCAGGAACTGCGCCATCGAGGCGGCGAAGCCGATACCCACCGTGAGGATGTCGGGGCTCACGTAACGCATCACGTCGTAGATCGCGAAGCCCGCGGTCACAGATCCACCCGGCGAGTTGATGTAGAGCTGGATGTCGCGCTCCGGGTCGGCCGCGGCCAGCAGCAGCAGCTTCGCGCAGATCTCGTTGGCGACGGCGTCATCGACCTCGACGCCGAGAAAAACGATGCGGTCGTCGAGCAGCTTCTCGAAGACCTGAGGGGGGATGCTTACGGTGTCCGGCACGGGATTCCTTCCGTCGTGCGTCCCCGGTGGCGACGCTGATGCGACCATCGTGCGGCGCTCTCCGCGACGCCGGGGCGGCTTTCTGCCGCGGGCGACTTAGCTCACAGCAGAACCGAATTGCAGGCGTGAGAGACGGATCCACGCGTAGCCTTGCGTCATGCTCCTGCGACACGCGGTCGGATCGGCCATCAGGCGACTTCGCCTCGCTCAGGGCCTCACCCTGCGCCAGGTTTCCGAATTGTCGGCGGTGTCGCTGCCCTACCTCTCCGAGATCGAACGGGGCCGCAAGGAGCCGTCGAGCGAGATCATCCAGACGGTCTGCGTCGTACTGGGTGTGACGCTCCGCGAGCTGATGCGCGAGACGGATGTCGAACTCGTCTCCGCCGAGCGCGGGCGCGGCGCTCGGGCGGTCGCTCCTGTCCTCGACCTGACGGTGCGGCGGCGTGAGGCGGCGCTGGTGGCGGAGGTCGGGGCATCCCACCGGCCGTCCGAGAACGGATCGGCGCAGCTGCTCGCGGCCTGAGCCGCAGACTCTGCTCGCATCCGCGGATGCGAGCTCCTGGTCGGCTATTCCTGGAACGCGTTGCGGTAGGTGGTCGGGGAGGTGCCGACGATGCTGCCGAAGTGTCGGCGGAGGTTCGTGTCGGATCCGAGGCCGGTCGTCTCTGCGATCTGAGTAACCGTGAGATCGGTGCGTTCCAGGAGTTCTCGGGCGTGGTCGATGCGTGCTCGGAGAATCCATTGCATCGGGGTGATGCCGGTGTCGGCTGTGAATCGTCGCGAGAACGTGCGGGGTGAGACGTTGGCTTGTTTCGCGAGGGTGGTGAGGGTGAGCTCGTCGCGGAGGTGCTCCAGCGCCCAGGCGCGGGTGTTCGCGAAGGCATCACCGAGGGGTTCGGGGATGCTGTGGGGCACGTACTGGGCCTGCCCGCCGGCCCGATAGGGCGCGCTGACGAGACGACGGCCGACATGGTTCGCGAGCCCGACGCCGTGGTCTCGGCGGATGAGGTGGAGGCAGAGGTCGATGCCGCTTGCTGCGCCTGCGCTGGTGAGGACCTGACCGGCGTCGACGAAGAGCACGTTCTCGTCGACGTCGATCTCGGGGTATCGGTCCTGCATGACGTGTGTGTAGTGCCAGTGAGTGGTGGCGCGTCTGCCGTCGAGGAGCCCCGCTGCAGCCAGGGTGAATGCGCCGGTTGAAATGGCTGCGATCCTGGTCCCGCGGGCGTAGGCGATGCGCAGCGCTTCGATGACCTTGGGCGACGTGCTGGTGTCGGCTGGGTTTCGGTAGCCGGGGACGAGGATCGTGTCGGCCCAGCTGAGGGTCTCGAGGCCGTGGCTGACGGCGTACGCCAGTCCGTTCCAGCCGTCGACTGTTCCAGTGTGTTCGCCGCAGACGCGCACCTCGTACGGCATGCTCGGTCGTTTGGCGAAGACGTGGGCGGCTATTCCGACGTCGAGCGCCTTCGCGCCATCGAGGACGAGAACACCAACTCGATGGTCCGTTGTGGTGGTCATCTCGGAGACGCTAGCGCCCATCGACGCTCGATGCGGTCATGCGGCGAGGGATGAACGTCGCCGAGTAGCCGATGAGGACGAGGACCACGAGGATCGCTGCTGCTGCATAGACGGCTCTGTACGTGTCAGGAAAAATGGCGAGAGCGGCGATGAGAAGGCCAGAGAGAACGGCGCCGACGCGACGTGTGTTGGTGAAAAGGCCGGACGCCAACCCGGGACTCGGGAAAGTGTCTTGAAACACAGTGAGTCCGATGCCTGCGACGGTTGCGAAGAACCAGGCGTTCAGCGGCTGGAGCGCGACGAGCTGCCACGGGGCGTGGGTGATCGTTACCAATGCGTAGTAGAGCGCGCCGACAACGCAGGAGATCAGGATCAGAGTTCGTGCCGACACGCGCGTATGGAGCCAGCCGATGAGGAGGAGCGAGGGGATTTCGAACAGCGCGGCCGTCCCGAGGACAATGCCCGCCCAGAATATTGGCGAGTGAAGCTCGCGGGTGATGAACAGGGTCGCCACCGTCACGGTGCCGATGTTGGTCACTTGGAGCGTGACGAACGCGATGACGACGGCCCAGCGCCCCCAGCCCCGTAATTGGGAGAGCATCGACGGACGCGCAGTCAGCGGCTTCGGTTCGATCAAGGCGCGACTTCGACTGCGCAGAAGCAACACGGCGGTCGCGACGTTGACCAGGCCAATGCCGGCGAGCAGCACCAGTGTGAAGGCGCTCCCGAAAATTCCGGTACATGCAGTCGCGAGCAGCGGCCCCACCACCCAGGCGAAGGACACGATCGCCCGGGTTCGGATCACCCGAGACGGCGACGCGCCGTCGTGACGCAGCTGCGCGAACAGGAGCGTGGAACCGACGCCGGGCGGGCCGCCGAGAAGTACGAGCGCGAGCAGCGCGAACGGCAACGATGTCGTCACCGCGAGGACGATGACCATCGCGATACCGCAGACGCCACAGATGAGCAGCGGGCGGAGGTAGTCGCCCGTCCGGTCGGCGACGGTCGGGATGACCAGAGACGCGATGAATCCGCCGATGTTGTACGCACCGAGTATGAGTCCGACTTGTGCTGGGGTGGCCTCGTAGAGAGTCACCAGCAGGACTGCGAGCAGAGGGTTCAGTACTGCGAACTGCAGGGCCCAGAACCAGGCAGCCGTGGGCCAGAGCAGCCGTCCGACCGAGGACCGGAGATGCGTCGAAGCCGTCACGGTACGTCGACGATCGATCGGAGTGACCCGTCTGCTGTCGTCTTCTCTTCGGACATGTCACCACCTTCGTGCCAGCCGAAGAGCTCCGCCATTGGCCTGGACGTCACTGCCCGCACGGATCACGCCAATTCACCGTGTGTGGGCATCCGCATGCCTTGCCGAAGGACAACGACACCCCGCTAACAGATCGACGACGGCGAGCGATGCTGCCCCCAGTTCGGTCCACGGCTCCCAGCGTCGACAGAGCCGCATGGTGCACACTGAGATGCCCCCTTTTCGTCTTCAGAAAGCTTTGTCGTGCGCACGAAGATCTCCGCCATCCTCGCCGTCTCAGCCGCAACCCTGCTGCTTGCAGGGTGCGCCAGCACGGCCTCCGGCAGTACCGCGACGTCGACGTCGTCTGCGAAATCGGCCTCGACTGCCTGCACGCCACCGAAGTCCGGTTCGGTCTCCGACGCGGTCAAGGTCACCGGCGCCAAGGGTGCAGAGCCCGCCGTGACGTTCGCGAAGCCCTTGAAGGCGACGTCGACAGAGCGCAGCTACGTCTCGAAGGGCGACGGCACGGAGGCGAAGAAGGGCACGATGGTGGATGTCTCGTTGGTCGCCTACAACGGGACGAGCGGCGCCAAATTGGTCAGCAGCGGGTATGGAAGCGACTCCCCGGTTCCGTATTCCGTTGGCGATTCCACTTTGATCCCGGGAATCACCGATGCGATCGAATGCGCGCCGGTAGGGTCGCGCCTCGTGACGACGGCCACTGCGAAGACGGCATGGGGTGGCGCAGACCCGACGCAGCTGGGCCTCAAGACCACTGACACCGTGGTGTTCGTCGCCGACATCGTCGACGCCGTCCCCACCAAGGCCGACGGGGCGACGCAGCCCGTGCAGGCCGGATTCCCGACGGTGAAGCTCGCCGCCAGCGGCACGCCGACGATCACCATTCCAAAGAACACGACGCCCTCGACGCAGACCAAGGTCGAGGTTCTCAAGAAGGGGACCGGTGCCGCCGTCAAATCGACCGATGGCGTGTTCATCCAGTATCAGGGCGTCAACTGGCGAACCGGCAAGGTCTTCGACCAGAGCTGGGGCAAGGCACTGCCCGTGCAGCCAGAGGCCGTCAGCGGATTCGTCAAGGGCTTCCAGCAGGCACTCATCGGCCAGACCGTCGGGTCGCAGGTCCTCGTCGTCATCCCGCCAGCCGCCGGTTACGGCGCTGCGGGCAGTTCACAAGCGGGGATCAAAGGCACTGACACGATCGTGTTCGTGATCGACATTCTGCGAACCTTCGCCGCGTCGTAGACCTGCGGCTCTGCCACCGCTCGCAGATACGATGAGCGGATGCGCACGGTACTGATTCTCGGCTCAACCGGTTCGATCGGCACCCAGGCGCTCGACGTCATCAGAGCCAACCCGGACCGCTTCGAGGTGGTCGGTCTGTCCGCCGGCCACGACCGGGAAGGGCTGAACGCCCAGGCTGCGGAATTCCGGGTCGAGCACACGGCGCTCGGTGCGCACGAATCCGAACAGCTCGTGCGCGACACCGACGCCGACGTGGTGCTCAACGGCATCACAGGATCGGTGGGCCTCGGCCCGACCCTCGTCGCGCTCGAATCGGGCCGAACGCTGGCTCTCGCGAACAAGGAATCGCTGATCGTGGGCGGCGAGCTGGTCACTTCCATCGCGAAGCCGGGGCAGATCGTGCCGGTCGACTCCGAGCACTCCGCGATCGCGCAGGCGCTTCGCGCCGGTGACAAGGGCGAGGTGCGCAGGCTGGTGGTCACGGCATCCGGCGGCCCGTTCCGGGGGAGGAGCCGCGACGAGCTGAGGGATGTCACACCGCAGCAGGCGCTCGCGCACCCCACCTGGAAAATGGGGCTGGTCGTGACGACCAACTCCGCGACGCTCGTGAACAAGGGCCTCGAGGTGATCGAGGCTCACCTGCTGTTCGACGTGCCGTACGGCAGCATCGACGTTGCGGTGCATCCGCAGTCGATAGTGCACTCCATGGTGGAGTTCGTCGACGGTTCGATGATCGCGCAGGCGTCACCGCCCGACATGCGGTTGCCGATCTCGCTCGGCCTGGACTGGCCGCACCGAGTGGCGGGCGTCGGTGCTCCGCTCGACTTCACGAAGGCGCAGTCCTGGACCTTCGAGCCGCTCGACGACGAAGCCTTCCCCGCCGTGCGTCTTGCCAAGCGGGTCGGGCTCGCCGGATCGACCTACCCGGCGGTGTTCAACGCAGCCAACGAGCAGGCCGTCGCGGCATTCCATGAGGGGCGAATCGGATTCCTCGACATCCTCGGCACCATCGAGCGTGTCGTCGACGAGCACGAGCCGGCTCAGACCCTCGCCCTCGACACGCTCGCCGAGGCGGAGCGCTGGGCCCGCGAGACGGCCGACGCGGTCATCGCCGCAGCCTGAGAACTGGCCCCCTGAGCCTCAGCTCCCTGAGCGGAGCGCGTAGCGCGGAGTCGAAGGGCACGCTCGGTGTGGAGCAGACATCAACCCTTCGACTCGCTTCGCTCGCTCAGGGAGCTGGGGGCTCAGAGCCGCTCGCGGTACCACTCGGCTGTTGTGGTCAGTGCCTCGTGCCACGGTGTCTCCTCGACGCCGAGCACATGGGATGTCTCGGCCGCGTCGATCACGAACGGCGTCGTGAACTGATAGCTCGACGCGTGAATCTCGCGCATCATCGGGCTGAAGACGCCGAGCGAACGCAGCATCCACTGCGGGTAGGCGGATGCCTCTCCCGACGTGCCGTAGATGGCGTTCAACTGCGCCGCGATCTCCGCCCTTGGATGCGGGGCACCGCTCGGCACATGCCAGATGCGCCCCCACTCGCCCGTCCAGTCCGACGCCGCGATCAACGTCGTCACGATGTCGGGCAGGTAGCTCCAGCTGTGGTCGAGCTCGGGACTGCCGACGCCGCGCGCCGTCTTCGACTTCAGGATGCCCGTGAAGAACGCGTCTCCGAGGTGCGCCGTCCCTGTCGCGCCCGGCCCGAAGTAGTCGCTGGCCCGCACCTCGACGCCGCGGATGCGTCCCTGTTCTGTTGCCTCCCGCACGAGTTGCCAGCCGGCCCTGCGTACCAGCCCCTTCGTCTCGCGCGTCGTCTCGGTCGTGTGTTCCGTCATCGGCCCGGTGGGCGTTCCATACGGATAGAGGTTGCCCATCACGACGAGGGATGCCCCGGTGCGCTGGGCCGCCGTCACCGTGGCCGCAAAGATCGGCGGCCAGTCCTTCTGCCACGTCGTGTACGGCGGGTTCGTCGCGAGGAAGATCGTGTCGGCGTGCGCGGCCGCGCGGGCGACGGCATCCGGGTCGCCCGCGTCGAGGGGCAGGGGCTGCGCGCCCTCGACCTTCCGTCCGGTACGCGTTCCGACCCGTACCTCGTCGCCGCGTTCGGCGAGCCGCCGCGCGAGCGGTGAGCCGATCAATCCGGCACCGAGAACGAGCGAAACGGCCATCGACATCTCCGTAAGTTAGTGAGCGCTGCTCTGGTGACGATAGGGGAACCTGCTGCGTATCTCAAGAGCGGTGCTCACTAATTCGTCCGTGCAAGTGGCAGGATGGAGGGGTGACAGACGGGTCAGTCCGTCGTGGGCGGAAGCCGGTGATCTCGCGTGAGCGCGTGCTCGACGCGGCCGCTGACGCGCTCGCGGAAGGCGGCGCGGATTCGATCTCGCTGCGCGCCATCGCGCGATCGCTCGGGGTGGTGAGCTCGGCGATCTATCGGCACTACTCCAGTCGCGATGAGCTGCTCACCGATCTGATCGTCCAGACGTACGCGTCACTGGGGGAGTACGTGACTCTCGCCGAGGCATCCGTCGCGTCGTCGGACACCCGAGAACGGTTCGCCGTGATCGTGCGAAGCACGCGCGCCTGGGCCGGGCAGAATCCGCATCGCTACGCGCTCATCTACGGCACGCCGATTCCCGGCTACCGGGCGCCGCAGTCGATCCTCGAACCCGCTGCGGTGGTCGGTTCCCTCATCGCGAGAGTCATCGCGGATGCCGCGGCATCCGGCGCCACCCTGCCCGCCGACCCTGCGCGCGACGCCGCCGCTCCCGCGTTCGTCCCACTCGCCGAGGCGTTCGGCTTGGAGCCCGAGCTCGCGCCGGCTGTCGCGGCAGGCGTCGCTGTGTGGTCGCAGCTGTTCGGACACCTGTCCTTCGAGCTGTTCGGCCACTATGCCGGCGTCGTCGATGATGTGGACGCCTATACGGAGTTCCTCATCGCCGAGATGAGCAGCAGGCTGGGTCTCTCCCGACCGGTCGAGCCCGGGCAGGGCTGACCGGCCGGGAGAGCAACGGCTACTTGGTGGCCGTCGGAGTCGGAGTCGGAGTCGGCGTGGCGGTCGACGCGGATGCGCTCACAGCGGACTCGACGAACGAGGCGAAGGTGGAGGCATCCGTGAGGGAACCGTTGTACTGCTGACCGTTGACGATCACGGTCGGCGTACCGCTCACCTTGGCGACCGAGGAGTTCGCGAGTGGCTTTGTCAGCGAACGCGTGGTCGAGGCGGCCACCCAGGACGAGAACTTGTTGTTGTTCACACACGTCGTGATGTCGGAGGAACTCGCTCCGGCGCCCTTGAGTATCGACAGGATCTTCGCGTTCGTCAGACCGTTCGTGTTCTCGGCGGGTTGGTCCTTGAACAGGGCCGTGTTGACGGCGAAGTACACGTCCGGCTTGTAGTTGGCCACACACGCGGCGGCGTTCATCGCTCGCGACGAATACTTCGTGCCGTTGCTGGAGGCATCCAGCATCGCCAGCGGATGGATCTCCACCTGGGCGATGCCGGCATCGAGCCACTGGCCGATCTGCGTAGTGTTCGCCGTCTCGAATTCCTGGCAGTACGGGCACTGGTAGTCGACATACACCGTGATGTAGGCCTTGGTCGTGGTGTCAGGCTGCGACGTCGCGATTGGCGTCGCTCCTGGCTGCAGCGCCGGAGTACGCACCGCCTTCGTGGTCGACGTGAGCACGATGCCGTTGCTGATCATGTTCTTGGGGCCCGCGGAGGTCTGTCCCTGCGGAATCGAGTTCACGATGACGAGGGCGACCACGGCGAGCACCGCGACGATCACCACGCCGATCGACCCCTGGATGATCCACCTGCGCGTGCGGGCTTTTCTCTTCGCCTCTTCGCGCAGGAGCCGCGCGTGCTCGCGAGCTTCTTCGCGACGGTCCTTCTTGCTCGGTCCGTCCGCGCCGCGGCCAGTAGCCATCTGCCATCCTCAACTCGATCAGGGGGGTGTCGGAACGAGGGTAGCGTGACCCGGCTATGCGTTTCGTGAGCGGATGCCGCTG
>DASZMW010000255.1:0-6496 GCA_035551735.1 Humibacter sp.
GCCTGCCGGTCGGGTCACCGGGCTCGCCGGGGAGTCCGGATCGGGCAAGACCATGACGGGTCTGGCCATCTGCGGCCTGCAGCCGGCGGGATCCGTGGTCGGCGGCACGGTCGCGCTGCACAGCGACCGGATGGACGTCGACAACCTCATCGGCCTGCGGTCGCGCGCGCTGAACCGGGTGCGCGGGCGCGAGGTGGCGATGGTCTTCCAGGATCCGACCGCGAGCCTGCATCCGATGATCTCGATCGGCGGCCAGCTGACCGACCACATGCGGTTCCACCTCGGTCTGTCGCGACGGGATGCCCGTGCCCGCGCTGTCGATCTGCTCCAGCGGGTGCACGTGCCGCATGCTGCAGACGCACTCGACCGGTATCCACACCAATTCTCAGGCGGCCAACTGCAGCGCGTCGCGATCGCGTCGGCGATCGCCTGCGACCCCGGTGTGCTCATCGCGGACGAGCCGACGACGGCGCTCGACGTCACGGTGCAGGCCGGCGTGCTGCGCCTGCTGCGCGAGCTGTGCGACGATCTCGGACTCGCCGTGCTGCTCGTCACGCACGACCTCGGCGTGATGTCGGCTGTCGCCGACACGATCGCCGTCATGCACCGCGGTGAGATCGTCGAGCACGGCGATCGATACCAGGTGATCACCGACCCGCACAGCGAGTACACCCGCTCGCTGATCGAGTCACTGCCCGATACGCCGCCGCCAGGCGCGGCATTCGTTCCTGAGGATGTCGACGCCGATGCCGATGCCGGGTTCGATCAGGAGGGGGCGACGGATGCCCGCTGAGCTCGTTTTCGACGACGTCGCCGTCACCTACCGGCAGGCCGGGCGCAGCGAGTTGCGCGCGGTCGACGGCGTCAGCATCACGCTCGCGCCCGGCGAGGTTCTGGGTTTGGTGGGAGAATCGGGTTGCGGAAAGTCCACGCTCGCTCGCGCGGCCTGCGGGCTGGAACCGCTCTCGGGCGGGAACATCCGCTTCGGGGGAGAGCCGGTCCCGCGGCTCCGCATGCGGGCGCGGCCGGCGCGGCTGCGGCGCATCCAGATGGTGTTCCAGAACCCGTACGCGTCACTCAACCCACGCCGCAGGGTCGGTAGTCAGATAGAGGACGGCAGACGCGCCGCCGGTGGATCACCGCCGTCGATCGCGGAGCTCCTCGCCGACGTCGACATGCCGGCCGACGCGGTGAGCCGTTACCCTCACGAGTTCTCCGGCGGACAGCGACAGCGCATCGCGATCGCCAGGGCGCTCGCGGCGAACCCTGACGTGCTCATCGGCGACGAGCCGATCGCGTCGCTCGACGCATCCCTGCAGGCGAAAGTCGCCACCCTGATGCGCGACGTCGCAGCGAAGCGGAACGCCTCGCTGCTGTTCATCAGCCACGACCTCTCCGTCGTGCGCATGATCGCGGACCGAATCGCCGTGATGAGCGCCGGCCGCATCGTGGAGCTGGGGACGGCGGAGGAGGTGTGGGCGCGACCGAAGCACGCCTACACGCGCCGGCTGCTGGCATCCATTCCGATCGCGGACGGGTTGGGGCGGTTGCCGAAGGTGTGATGCGAGGTCGTTCCTACGACGTGATCATCTGCCCCAGGTGCACGATCGTGAGGTTGAGCCACGCGCCGGCGATCGTGAACAGGAACGCGGCCGGGAACATGCGCTCGCGCCGAATGTTCTCGAAGGCGTCCACGACGAACATCGCGGCGGCTATGCCGTCCATGGCGATGTTCAGCCTGAGCCGTTCGGGCGAGGTCTTGCTCCAGCCCGACGCGTAGGTCACGACCATGCAGACCACGTACGCGGCGAGACACACGCTCATGAGCACGATCAGGACGATCTCGAGACGGGAATGCGGCCGCTTCGCGCGCCGGCCTTCAGCCTGCACACCGACATCGACCTCGTCCATCCGACCCGCCTTCGCGTCACGCTGCCCTCGGTCGGGGCACGGGTGCACGCTATCACCGAGCGTGCGATTCGTGCCCCCCGAATGGGCGTCAGTCGTGGCGGAAGGTAGCGTTGGACGGGTGAACATCACCAACGTGCGCACTCATCGCAGTGACGAGAACCTTCCGCGCACAGAGCAGCTCGCGTGGAAGCTCGCCGAGGTCGCCTCCGACCCGGTCGAGGTCTCCGACGAGGTCTCCGACATGATCGTCAACCGCGTCATCGACAACGCGGCGGTCGCGGCGGCGTCGTTGCTGAGGCATCCGGTCGCCGCGGCGCGCTCGCAGGCGCTCGCTCATCCCGTCTCCGTCGGTGGCAGCGGCTCGAGCGTCTTCGGCACGGATGCCGCCCGTCGCGTGAGCGTGGAGTGGGCGGCTTGGGCCAACGGCGTCGCCGTGCGCGAGCTGGACTACCACGACACGTTCCTCGCTGCCGAGTACTCGCATCCCGGCGACAACATCCCGCCGGTGGTGGCGGTCGCCCAGCACCTCGCCGCGGAGCGCGGACTCACCGGTCGCGACGTGGTGCGGGGAATCGCCACCGGCTACGAACTGCAGATCGACCTGGCGCGGGCGATCAGCCTGCACGCGCACAAGATCGACCACGTCGCGCACCTCGGGCCCAGTGCCGCTGCCGGCATCGGAACGCTTCTCGGACTGGATGCCGAGACGATCTTCCAGGCCATCGGCCAGGCGCTGCACACCACGACGGCGACCAGGCAGTCCCGCAAGGGCGAGATCTCCAGCTGGAAGGCGTTCGCGCCGGCGTTCGCGGGGAAGATGGCGATCGAGTCCGTCGACCGTGCGATGCGTGGTGAGACGAGTCCCACCCCGATCTACGAGGGCGAGGACGGCGTCATCGCCTGGCTGCTCGACGGGCCATCGAGCAGCTACGAAGTAGCTTTGCCCGAAATCGGCACCGCAAAGCGAGCCATCCTCGACTCGTTCACGAAGGAGCACTCGGCCGAGTACCAGGCTCAGGCCTGGATCGACCTCGCCCGCAAGCTGCACGACGAGTACCCGCTCATCTTCGACGACCCCGAACGCGTGCAGAGCGTCGTGCTCCACACCTCGCACCACACGCATTTCGTGATCGGCTCCGGCGCGAACGACCCGCAGAAGTACGACCCGAGCGCGTCGCGCGAGACGCTCGACCACTCCATTCCGTACATCTTCACGGTGGCGTTACAGGACGGCAGCTGGGACCACGTCGCCTCCTACTCACCCGAGCGGGCAGCACGCGCGGACACGGTGGCGCTGTGGAACAAGGTGACCACGGACGAAGACCCCGAATGGACGCGCCGCTACCACTCCCTCGATCCGCAGGAACAGGCGTTCGGGGGCCGCGTCGAGGTCACGTTCACCGACGGATCCGTCATCACCGACGAGATCGCCGTAGCGGATGCCCACCCGCTGGGTGCCCGCCCGTTCGCGCGCGACGACTACGTGAACAAGTTCCGAACGCTCGCAGCGGACTCGCTCGAGGCGACGGAGATCGACCGTTTCCTGGATGTCGCGCAGCGGCTTCCAGAGCTCACCGCCGAGGAGCTGCCGGGGCTGAGCTTCACCGCGCGACATGGCCTACTCGCGTCGGTGGAGAGCCCCCGTGGGTTGTTCTAGCACACCGTTGGTCGAGTAGCGCGCGGCGGAGCCGCTCGCGTATCGAGACCGCACAAGGAAGCCGTCTGGCGGCGATCGGGTCTCGATACGCGTCGCCTTCGGCGGCGCTACTCGACCGGCGAAAGGTCAGGCACTCGACCGGCGGCTGCGTATGAACCAAACTAAGTGGAGCAAAGGAGCACCATGAGCGAACAAGAACCCGAGATCCGCAAGGGTCTCGCCGGCGTCGTGGTCGACACCACGGCCGTCTCGAGCGTCAACCCGGAGACGAACTCCCTGCTGTACCGCGGGTATCCGGTGCAGGAGCTCGCCGCGGAGTGCTCCTTCGAACAGGTCGCGTACCTGCTCTGGCACGGCGAGCTGCCGACGGATGTCGAGCTCGCCGAGTTCGAAGGCTCCGAGCGCAGTCAGCGCACCATGGGACGCAACGTGAGGCGCGCGATCGACGGGCTGCCGACATCCGCTCACCCGATGGATGTGCTGCGTACGGCCGTCAGCGTCATCGGCGCAGACGACCCCGACGCCGAGTTCGGCGCGCTCGCCGACCCGTTCGCGGAGGTCTACCCGAAGGCCGTTCGGCTGCTCGCTCAGCTGCCGGGCATCGTCGCCTACGACCAGCGTCGCCGCCACGGCTTGACCCTCATCGAGCCTCGCGACGACCTCGACTACTCGAGCAACTTTCTCTACATGACGTTCGGCGAGGTTCCGGACGACGCGGTCGTCGACGCGTTCCGCGTCTCGCTCGTGCTGTACGGCGAGCACTCGTTCAACGCATCCACCTTCACGGCACGCGTGATCGCGTCGACTCTGTCGGATGTCTACAGCGCGGTCACCGGCGCGATCGGCGCGCTCAAGGGTCCGCTGCACGGCGGTGCGAACGAGGCCGTGATGGTCGCGTTCGAAGAGATCGGTACCGCGGACAAGGCGGAGGCGTGGCTCGACGACGCGCTCGCAAGCAAGCGCAAGATCATGGGTTTCGGGCACCGTGTGTACAAGAACGGCGACTCGCGCGTTCCGACGATGAGGGCATCCCTCGAGAGTCTCGTCGAGCACTACGACCGCCCTGACGTGCTCGACCTGTACACCGCACTCGAGACGGGCATGCAGGAGCGCAAGAACATCAAGCCGAACCTGGACTACCCGAGTGGTCCGGCGTACAACTTGATGGGGTTCGACACGGAGACGTTCACGCCGATCTTCGCCGCTGCGCGCGTGACCGGCTGGACCGCTCACGTGATCGAGCAGTTGACGTCGAACGCGCTGATCCGCCCCCTGTCGAAGTACGACGGACCTGCGGAGCGGCACGTCTCCTGACGGTCGTCAGAGTCGTGCGCGCACGAACCGCACGGGTCCGACCGGGCGAACAGCGGGTCCCGGCGTGTAGTGCAGCTCGACCACGTGATTGTCCGCCGACAGGTAGAAGACGCTCTGCGACGACGTGCTCGGGTCGGCGAATCCGCTCGGGCCCCAGTCGCCGCAGACCGGGGACGCAGTGCTCGTGAGAGGGTTCTCGTGCCAGCCGCCCGGGTCTCGCCAGAACTCGTGGACGAGTGAATCGGCCCCCGTGTAGACGATGTGCTCCGTGGCCACCGGCACCTGTGGCGCCGACTCGAACACGTAGCCCCACGGTTCCGTCCCTGCGGCGGATTTCGCGGCGCCGAGATCGACGGTGAGGTTGTCGGCATGCCAGTCGCCGTCGTAGCTCAGACTCCACACGTCACCGTTCTCTGTGCGGAACGCGATGTGCCGCGTGCCTTCACCGACGAAGGTGTAGCCGTGAAGCCCGTTGGTCACCGGGGCAGGGGCGACGCCGGCGGCAACGGGCGCTACCGACCAGTTCAGGTTCGGGTCGCGCGTGTACTCCCAGATGCCTCCGTGCACATCGACGAAGTCGACATGGATGCTTCGTCCCGGCTCGAACGCATGGCCCGCCGGAGCGAGGGCGCTTGTCGGTCCGCCGACATCGTGTGTCAGATCCTTGTGCGTCCACGTCGGGTCCGGGCCGGCGTGGGCGCGTGACAGCAGGTGGACGTGCGCGTCGAGGCCGAGGTAGACGACGTGCTGCGTATCGCCGGTGACGAAGTCGAAACCGCTCGGCGTGAGGCGCGCGGTCGGCGCGCCCGCGGCATCCGTCAGATCGTTCGGGTGCCAGCCGTCGTCCTGATACAGCTCGCGGATGTGCCCGCTCGTTGTGCGGTCGAGGTAGACGACGTGCTGCGATCCCTCATCGGTGAACAGGTAGGCACGAGGAGGCGTGGATGCCTGTGGCGCGCCCGCCTCCGACATCAGGTTCTTCTCATGCCAGACGAGGTCGGCTCCGCAGTACAGCTCGTGGTAATCGCCCTGCGCATCCGCGTAGCCGCTTCCCGCGAGATAGATCACGTGTCGCGTCGACTCCGCGGGGAACAGGTACGACGCGGGAGTTTCCACGCCCCCTGGAAATCCGTATTCCTGATTCAGATCGGTGAGATGCCAACTCACGGTTCGCTCCGTTCGAAGGGTGCGACGCGCGTCGACGGATGCCGGCGTTGCGGGCCACGCGATGCGTTGCCCGTCACCAAGAAGGAGTCGAGGAAGCCTCGTGTTGATACGGAGCGAAGGTGCAACGCGGGCCGCGCGGCCGAGCGTGACCTTTTGTGGCTGATCTACACCGCGGATGCCTCAGGTGGGCGGGTGCGCCTAGCCTGGCCCGATGCACATGCTGTTCCGCACGATTCTGCACGCCTGGATCTCCCGCTTCGGCAAGCACCTCGGTCACTACGACGTGGCGGTCACGAAGTTCAGGGTGCTGCCGACCGATCTGGACATCCTGCGCCACATGAACAACGGCGTGTACCTGTCGATCTTCGACATCGGACGGTTCGACATGCTGCGCCGCAACGGCGTCTGGCAGATCTTCGCGGACCGCGGGTGGTACCCGGTGGTGGC
>DASZMW010000256.1:0-6732 GCA_035551735.1 Humibacter sp.
GCGGATTCTGGGGCCTCATCGAACGCACCAGGTGGAGCACTGTCGTGCTCGGCGTCGTGGGACTCGCGATCGCGGTGATGATGTATCGCATGGGGCAGATCTGGTTTATTCAGGGCACGCCCTGAGTGCGCGCGTCTCGCAAGGACGCGGCGTGACGCGACTCGATCGTGCAGGGATAATGGAAAGCGACATGTCCGAAAATCCTTCCGCGCCAGCAGCGCCGTCCGACCCGGTCGCCCCAGCCGACTCTTCATCCGCACCGACGAAATCCGCGCCTTCCGGGCGTCGGATGACCGGCGTGGGCCGCGTGCTGGTCGCCGTGTACGGCATCCTGGCGCTCGCCGCCACCGGCCGCAGCGTGTTCCAGATCATCGATCACTTCTCGCTCGCACCGGTCGCCTTCGTCCTCTCGGCCTTCTCCGCCCTGATCTACATCGTCGCGACCATCGCGCTGATCGCACCGGGCAGGGTCTGGTACCGCGTGGCATGGACCACGATCTCGATCGAACTCGTCGGAGTGCTCGTCGTCGGCACCATCACGACGTTCGTACCCGAGCTGTTCGGTGCGGGCGTCGGCGACCCCTTCGGCGACAACTCGACCGTGTGGTCGACGTACGGGGCCGGCTATCTGTTCATTCCGCTCGTGCTCCCCGTGCTCGGGATGCTCTGGCTCTCGCGACACAAGCCGGCGCCGGTGGCCGAGACTTCCGTGGCCGCCTCCGACACCGCGGCAAGGGCATGAGGCTCTTCCGGTCCATCGACGAGATTCCGTCGGACTTCGGGCCTAGTGCGGTCACGGTCGGCAAGTTCGACGGCGTGCACCTCGGGCACCGTGCGGTCATCGAGCGGGTCCTGCGGGTGGCACGTGACTCCGGTCTGGCATCTGTGGTCATCACATTCGACCGAAACCCGATGTCGATCTTCGCTCCGGACCGCTGCCCGGAAGATCTGGTGAGCCTCGAGCAGAAGCTCGAATTGCTGGAACAGACCGGAGTCGACGCTGTGCTTGTTCTCACATTCGATCTCGCGCTGTCGCAGGTTCCCGCCGAAGACTTCGTCGAGCGTTATCTGGTGTCGCGGCTGCACGCGAAGAAGCTCCTCGTCGGCAGCGACTTCACGTACGGTGCGCGCGGAGCCGGCGATGTCGCCCTGCTGCGCACGCTCGGGGAGCGCGACGGCTTCGACGTGCAGCTCATCGACGACGTGCGCCCCGACGGACACGACCGCGTCTCGTCGACGTGGATCCGCACCCTGCTCGGCGAGGGAGACGTCGCGTATGCCGGCGTTCTGCTCGGTCGAGCACCGACGGTGCGCGGGCTCGTCGTGCACGGGGCGATGCGGGGCCGCGAGCTCGGGTTCCCGACCGCGAACCTCTCGCCGCAGTGCGAGGGCCTGATCCCGGCTGACGGCGTCTACGCCGGGTGGTTGATCGACGGAGGCGTGAGGCATCCAGCTGCCATCTCGGTCGGCGACAACCCGACGTTCGAGGGTGTGCCCCAGCGTCAGGTGGAAGCGTACGTGATCGGGGAGGACCTCGACCTGTACGACCACGTGGTCGACGTGGAATTCACGAAGCGCATCCGCGGCATGGTCGCGTTCTCGGGCATCGAGCCGTTGATTCTCCAGATGCGCGCCGACGTGGCCGAGGCATCCGCCATCCTCGCCAGCTGACGACTGCATCGCCTAGTGCGCCGTGTGCGCATCACCGCGCCACTAGTGCTGGCGCAATTGTGCGCAAATGGCGCAAGAGAAGCGCGTCACCTCGGCGCCCTAGCCGCGCACGGGTTTGCGTCCGAACAAGTAGAGGACGATGCCCTGCGCGCTGCCTTCGATGATGCTGCCGCGACCGATCGCCCAACCGGCATCCGATGCCCACAGGGTGTGGCTTGCGACAACAGCTCGACGGTCTGCGGATGCCATCAGCAGCCCGCGCAGTGCCACGCGCCTGCTCGCGTCGGGGTCGACCGTGATGGATGTGCCGAGCGGCTGCACGATGTCGTAGCTGTGCACCACCGTCTCGACGAGATCGTTCATGCCGGTGCGGCCGATGCCGGCCAGTCGCAGCGCGGCGATGCGACGCAGCCGGCGCACCAGATCCTCCGGATTGGATGCCTCGCCTTCCTGCCTGCTGACGGCATCCGTGATCGCGTCGAGGCTGGGTCGGGCCAGGGTGAGCATGGGCAGCGCCGTTCTGGCCATCTCGGGGAACGAGTTGCCGACGCGCCAGACGATGTGTCCGGCGGCGTCGCGCACCGACCACCTGTCACAGAGGCTCTGGGTTCCCCACTCGTCGGCGTCGAGCGACTCGAGCACCCCCGCGAGCTGCTCGAGCGTCCCGGCGATCTGCTCACCGAAGTCGCGTCGCATGCGATCTCCTCTTCCCCTCGCGTGAACATCCTGACACGAGCGGCTCCCTGCCGGATCCGAATCTCGGGCACGCGTCTGCCGATACTCTGGGACCGCTGTCGCCGATGACGGCGTGACACGACGGGGGAGCAGCGTGACGACCAGCGGGAACAGCGCATCCGACGCGAGGGCCTCGAGCGGGGCATCTCCGGTGGTGTTGGCGCCGAACCGCCCGTCTTCTCGGCCCTACCGGGGCGGCGTGGGCATCGAGAGGCTCCGCGGCATCGATCCCGATACCGATCCGGCCGCGGAGTGGATGCCCGAAGACTTCGTCGCCTCAACGACCGAGGTCTTCGCCGGCGGGGGCGTCGGCCTCACGACGCTGGAAAACGGCACCACCCTGCGCGACGCGGTGGCGGCGGATCCGAACCTCTATCTCGGCGGCGACCACATCGCGGCCTTCGGCGCTGACCCGATGCTGCTCGTGAAGCTGCTCGACACCCGCGAACGGCTCTTCGTGCACTATCACCCGTCGACCTCGTTCGCCCGGGACGTGCTCGCGCACGCCAGCGGCAAGACGGAGGCGTGGATCATCGTCGCGACGGACGGGCCCGGCTACGCGTACCTCGGATTCTCCCGGCCGGTGTCCGAAACCGAGGTGTTGCGCTGGTATGCGACGCAAGACGTCGACGGGATGCTCGCGGCGATGAACCGGGTGCAACTCGCCCCCGGCGACACGCTGTTCGTACCGGCCGGCATGCCGCATTCGATCGGTGAGGGCATCACGCTCGTCGAGCTGCAGCAACCCGTCGACCTCTCGATCATCCTCGAGCGCGAGGGATTCCCCATCGACGACGCCGACGCGCTGCTCGGACTGGATGCGGTGACCGCGTTCTCCGACCTCGACCGCACCGTGGTCTCGCAGCATCGGCTCTCCGAGCTGGCCTCGAGGCGCACCGTGCGCACGATCGGAGCCGCGCAGATGACGCCGCTCTTTCCCGCAGAGGCTGATGCCTTCTTTCGCGCCGACCGCATCGAATGCCATGGTTCGATCACGCTCGAGCCGGGTTATTGCGTGCTCGTCGTCCTCGACGGCGATGGCGAGCTGGGGTGGGCGGACGACAGGCTGCCTCTGACTGCTGGTACGACCGTGCTCGTTCCCTTCGGTGCAGGCGAGACCGTGGTGCGTGGCACCGTCACCGTGCTGCGCTGCCGCCCGCCTGCCTGAATCGCGGGTCGGCATCCAAGGCGATGCACTCGTGCCCCTGATGAAAGACTGGGGTGTGACCGAACAGCACGCCTCTGCACGTCTTCCGCTCTGGGCCGGCCGAACGCTGGCGTTGCTGGGCATCCTGCTCGTCGCAGCCAACCTGCGTGCCGCGGTCACGGCGCTGTCGCCGATCTTCGATGAGATCACGCACGACCTGCCGTTCGGTGCCGCCGGAATCGGGCTGTTGGGCGCGCTGCCTCCGATCAGCTTCGCGGTCTTCGGTCTCGTCGCACCGCTTTTCACCCGTCGCGCGAGCCTCGAGGTCGTCATGGTGATCGCGCTGGCGGCGATCATCGCCGGGCATCTGGTGCGCGGCCTGTCGACATCCTTCTGGATGCTCGCCGTCGGCAGTGTCATCACCTTCGCGGGCATGGCCGTCGGCAATGTGCTCTTGCCGCCGCTCGTGAAACGGTACTTCCCCGACAGGATCGGTCTGATCACTTCGCTGTACGCCACAGTGCTGTCGGTGAGCACGCTGGTGCCGCCGCTGGTCGCTGTGCCGGTAGCTGACTCGATCGGGTGGCGGTACGCGGTCGGCATGTGGTCGGTGCTCGGCGTGCTCGCGTTGCTGCCGTGGCTGGGCATCCTCGTGCGCAGACCGGACTCGCGTCACGTCGACGCCGAGGTCGAGGAGCCGGGCAAGGCTGCGATGGGCCGCGTCTGGCATTCGCCGTTGTCCTGGGCGATGGCTGTCACGTTTGCGGCGTCATCGCTGAATGCGTACGCCATGTTCGCGTGGCTGCCACAACTCGTGCACGACATGGCAGGCAGCGACCCCGCGCAGGCGGGCGACCTGCTCTCGCTCTACTCGGCCATGGGCATCCCCGCCGGACTCCTCATTCCGGTGCTCGCCTCACGCATGCGCAATGTCGGACTACTCGTCTACCTCGGCGTCGCGTTCTTCGCTGTCGGCTATCTCGGACTGCTGTTCTGGCCGGCGCAGGCGACCTGGCTCTGGGTTGCGCTGGCCGGTCTCGGCCCGCTGCTGTTCCCGCTCTGTCTCGTGCTGATCAACCTGCGTACGCGAACGCACGACGGCTCGGTGGCGCTCAGCGGATTCACTCAGGGACTCGGCTACGTGCTGGGTGCGCTCGGCCCGCTCGTCGTCGGCACCCTGCACGAGGTGACCGGCGGATGGCAGTGGCCGCTGATCTTCCTGCTGATCACCGCGGCGGCCGTCGCGTTCGCCGGCGTCGTGATCGCCCGGCCCGGAATGCTGGAGGATCACGTCTCGGCTCGTGCCGCGCGAGTGAACGTTCGGTGACATGCGCGGCGAATGCCGCGTACGCGCATCCCATGCCGAGGGCGGCATGTTTGACTCGATCGGTGAGGTCTCACCGGTGAACGACGAGCCGGTCATGGCGGATGCGTTGCGTCTCGTGCGTGGACGCCGCGGCGCGACCCGGCTGCTCGTCGTCCGCGACGGACAGCGCTATCTCGACGAACGCTCCGGCTGCGAGCCGAACTCGCTGTTCTGGATGTTCTCGGCCGGCAAGCCGTTCCTCGCCGTTCTCGTTCACAGGCTCGCCGAGCAGGGGCTGATCGCACTGGACGCGCCGGTCGCCGCGTACTGGCCGGAGTTCGCTCGCTTCGGCAAAGGAGGCGTGACGGTTCGTCGCGTGCTGCAGCATCGATCGGGCATGGCGGTCGCGACCACGACGCTGGGCGATGCGCTTGCCATGACGCACTGGAGCCACAGCGTGCACCGCATCGAACGGGCGAAGCTGCGCTGGCCCGTCGGTACAGTGCCCGCGTACCAGTACCTGGCGTTCGGCTTCATCCTCGGAGAACTCGTCGAACGCGTCACGGGGATGCCGGTGGCCGATGCACTGCGCAGGGAACTGCTCGATCCACTCGGACTCCACGACACCTACCTCGGTGTTCCGGAGCCGGAGCTCTACCGGTGCGTGCCCATCAAGGGCACCACGACGGTGGGGCGCGTCGCCGCAGTCGATCTCAACCGGCGAAGCGTGCGGCGTGCGGTCATTCCGGCTGCGGGCATCTCGACGACCGCCGAAGACGTCGCCAGGTTCTACAGCATGCTGCTGGGCGGCGGCACGATCGGCGGCACGCGCATCCTGTCACCTGACACCGTGACGCGCATGCTCCGTCCTTCGAGCAACGGCGAGCTCGACAGGTATGCGAAAGCCCCGGTGCGGTGGTCGGAGGGGTTTCAGCTGGGCGGCGCGCGCCACGCAGCGGGGTTCATCAGCCCGCTCGGTGAACTGAGCAGCAAGCAGGCGTTCGGTCACAACGGCAGCAACTGCTGCGTGGCGTGGGCGGATCCCACCCGCGGGCTGGTCTTCGTGCATCTCACCAACAGGCTGGGCGAGGGCCTCGACGCGATCGGCCACCACTCAGCGGTCGCCGACGCGGTGATCGCCGCGTGCGACGCTGCCGATGTGGCATCCGACATCGGTGCCGACGGCTGAGCGACTTCCCGCTCCCTGAGCGAGCGAAGCGAGTCGAGGGGCCGCCCTGACTCGCTGAGCGAACAGGGCGCCCTTCGACTCGGCTTCGCTCGCTCAGGGACCTCGACGGGGCTTACAGCGGCGGAAGCAGCTCTGCGCGGTGCACCAGCGCGGCCGCCCCGATCAGCGGCCCCTCGCCGGAGAGGCCGGACGGCACGATGCGCACCTTGCGCACGAAGCCGAAGTAGTGCCCGTCGAGCACCTCTCGAATGTCGTCGAACAGATCGGGGGTCGCCTGCGAGAACCCGCCGCCGATGGCGACCAGTTCGAGGTCGAGCAACGCCGTGGCGCTCGCGATCGCCGCTCCGACGGCGTGCCCGGTGCGCTGGATGGCGTCGTGCGCGATCGGGTCGCCGGCGGCGTACGCGGCAGCAAGGTCCTCGCCGCTCGAACCTGTGAAGCCCTGCCTGCGGGCCCATGCGACGGTGTGCGGCCCGCTGGCGATCGCCTCGAGCGACGTCGCCTTGCCGAAGGTGTCCTCGCCTTGGAAGCCCGCGACGTCGACGTGTCCGATGTGACCGGCGTTGCCGGTCGGGCCCGTCACCACGCGGCCGCCGACGATCAGTCCGCCGCCGATTCCGGTGGAGATCACCATGCCCATCACGTTGTCGACGCCCCGAGCCGCACCCACCCAGTGCTCGGCCA
>DASZMW010000257.1:0-6610 GCA_035551735.1 Humibacter sp.
AGATGGCGACGACCGCGAGGAACTGCGGGAACATCTGGATCAGCATCAACGAGAGCAGACCGAAGCGCCTGCCAGTGAACCTCATGCGTGAGAACGCGTACGCGGCGAGCGCACCGAGGAATACGGTGCTGACCGCCGTGACCACCCCGATCACGAGGGTGTTCGCGAACCAGAGCGCGAACGGTTGGTCGGGGTTCTGGAACAGCTTGACGTAGTTGCCGAAGTTGATCGTCTGGAACAGGTCGTTCGATCCGACCAACGAGCCCGAAGGGTTGAGGGATGCCGACAGCACGTAGAGAAGTGGGAACACGGCGAACACGACCATCACGATCGCGACGAGGTGCCGCCATCCGGTCTGCGTGAACCAGCGACCGAAGCTGAAGGGCCGACGGCGGGTCGTCTGCGCTGCTGACATCAGTTGATCTCCTCGAGTGCCTTCGTGCGCCGGAATGCGATGATCGAGACCACCGCGACAAGGATGAAGATGAGGATCGACAGCGCGCTCGCGAGCCCGTAATCGCGCACTCCACCCTGACCGAACGCGATCTTGTAGACCATGGTGATCAGCAGGTCGGTCGATCCGATATCGAGCGTCGTGTCGGTGAACCTCGGCCAACCCCTCGTGAGCATGTAAATCACGTTGAAGTTGTTGAAGTTGAAAGCGAACGACGCGATCAACAGGGGCGCGACCGACACCAGCAGCAGCGGCAGCTTGATGGCGCGGAAGATTCGCCACGGGCTGGCACCATCGACCTTGGCTGCCTCGTCGACCTCTTCGGGCAACGACTGCAACGCACCGGTGCAGACCAGGAACATGTAGGGGTAGCCGAGCCACAGGTTGACGAGGATGACACTGACTCTGGCGAGCCACGGATCCGTCAGCCAGGGAATCTGGGCACCGCCGAACAGCACTTGGTTGATGAAACCGAACTCCGGGTTCATCATGCCCGCCCAGACCAGGCCGGAGAGGAACGCCGGGAACGCGTACGGCAGGATCACCAGCACCCGGTAGACCTTCTTGCCGCGCAGCTTGGGATGGTTGAGCACCATCGCGAGAAAGAGACCGAGCGCGAACGTGGTGAGCACGGACAGGATGGCGAAGGCGAACGTCCAGAGGATGACGCGCCACAGCGGTCCCGCGAGTTGGCTGTCCGTGAACGCCTTCGCGAAGTTGGCGAAGCCGACGTCGATCTTCCACCCGGGGCTCAGCGTCTTCGAGCCATCCTTGGTGGCGAACTCGCCATGACCGTTGTCGACGAACACGGTCCCCGCCGAGTTGGTGAACGTGTCGTCCTTCTGGTCGTAGACCAGATCGGAGCGGTACACATAACCGGTGCTCGCGTCGTCGGTGCGCAGCGCTCCGTCATTCGGGTCGCTGCTGAGCGGCACGGACAGGCCGGTGATCTCGTCCTGTCGATCGAGCACCTGGGCGAGGTTCAAGGTGACGTATCCAGGTGCCTTCGTCGCTTTGCCGTCGTCGAACGTGGCATCCTTCACGACCCTCATCGGCTGCTCGGTCGTGCCGAGCAGCGCCGTGCCGTTCTTCGGGTCGGTGGCCAGCAGGTAGAGGTGGCTGCCTCGCTCGAGGATGCTCACCGGATAGGCCGGAGAGTTCGGAATCCGCTTCAGGCCGTTCGCGCTGATCGCGGCGACGGCATCCGTCTTCGATCCGTTGTGACCATCGCTGTAGTTCGTGAACGCGATGTAGCCGCTGTACAAGATGACGAAGACCTGAAACACGAGCAGAAAGACGACGCCCGGTGTGAGGTATTTGGCGGGGAGTCGCTTACCGCGGCCGAGGTAGATCCAGTTGATGGCACCCGTGATGAGGAGCACGATCACGATCGGGATCCACATCGACAGCCCGGCCATCACGAAGACGGCCCAGACCACGATCGCGTCGAGCAATCCCAGCAGCACGATCTTCGCGAGAAGGCCGCCGATGCCGCTGCCTCCGGCGTTCAGGCGCTGGATGTCCACCCGACCGGCCCCGCCTCCGCCCCTTCGCCGTGGCGGCTTGCCGCCGGTGCGCGGCACGGATGCCCGTTCCGCTTCGTCCGCATGCTCCGCTTGCAGCGTGCCGGCTTCGTCGTCAGCCATGTCTCGTCCTCGTGTTGTGGTCGTTCGTCTGCCGTAGCCTGGCGCCCAGAGCGCGCCTGCTACCGCCGGTTGGGCAGCGCGCCCGGAGGGCACGCGTGTCGAAACCCCTCCAAACGAGCGGGTTTCGACACGCGCGTGCGGCGCTGCTCAACCGGCGAAGGGCGGCAGCGGCAGCGGCAGCCCGGGCTATTTGATCTTCGACTTGATGTTGGTCACCGCGGTGTTCCACACCGTGGTCGGGTCGCCCTGACCCTTGATCAACTGCAGCTCTGCTGCTCCCCAGTCCGCCCAGACCGACGCCATCTCGGGGATCGCGGGCATCGGAACGCCGTTCAGCCCGATGTCGCCGAACGACTTGATGTCGGCATCCGTCTTTGCAACGACCGCGTATGCGGTCTTCAGCGCCGGCGGGCGTCCGCCGACCTTGTAGAGGGCCTCCTGTGCACTGTCGGTGCCGAGGTAGTCGATGAGGAACTTGGTGGCCGCTACCTTGTTCTGGCTCTTCGCACTGATGAAGAACGCGTTCACGCCGAGGAACGGCTTGGCGGTCTCGCCGCCGGCCGAGGGCAGCGGGTCGATCGCGTACTTGATGCCGGCCTTCTTGATCGCTGGAATGTTCCAGGGACCGGTCAGGTAGTACGCGGACTGCCCCTTGTCGAACGCGTCGAGCGCGATGTCACCCGTGATGTTCGCGTTCAGGATGCCGCTCTGCCCCCACTGCTTGATGGCTGCAGCGAACTCGAGGCCGGCCGCGTCACCGAGGGTGAGCTTCGTGGCGTCGTAGGACCCGTCAGACTTCTGCGCGAAGACCGACGAGCCGTACGAGGTCTGCAGCGGGTACATGTGATACGGATCGCCCTGCTTCGGGTCGAGACCGAGAAGGAACGGGTACTTGACGGTGCCCGCGTGGGAGGTCTGGGCAGCCTTGCCCTTCGCGATCACCTGATCGAACGTGGTAGAGGGCTCGGGGACGAGCGCCGTATTGCGCACCAGCGCGACGTTCTCGATCGAGTACGGCAAACCGTAGACGTTGCCGTCGTAGGTGACGGCCTGGATCGCCACGTCGGCGTAGTCCTTCGCCTTGTCGCCGAGCTGCAGAGGCGCCACGACACCGTTCTGCACGTAGGCACCGAGCTTGTCGTGCGGGCTGACGATCAGGTCGGGGCCCTTGCCGGTCGGAACCTGGCTGATGAAGTCCTTGTCGACGTTCGCGAAGTCCTTGACGACGAGCTTCACCGTGATGCCGGTGTCCTTCTTGAACTTCGCGGCGATCGGCTTGATCGCCGGAGCACGCTGTGTGTCGAGCCAGATCGTGATGGTCTGGCCAGAGCCGGAGGTGCTGCCGCCCGAGGCCGGCGTGGCCGAGCAGGCTGCAAGCGCCACGGTCGTCAGCCCTGCTCCGGCCAGCCCGAAGAACGTGCGGCGGCTGAACGCACTGCTGGTGGGTGTCACCGTCATTGGTGTGCCTTTCGTGTATCTGTGAGCGGGAGCGGGGCGGCCGTCGCACGGAACGAGAGGGCCGATCTCCCGAGAGGGTTGCAAGCGCTTCCATCTATAGCAAACGCTTGCAATCAATTCCAAACGGCGTTATCGAATCGTGGCCGATTTTCGTCACATGCCGCAGAATGTAAGGAGAGACTACGAATGCGTGTGTTGCAAGCGTTTGCATCATTCCCGTACGGTGGCTCCCGATACCACGTGCAATGAGGGAACATTGCGGTGCACGTGCATGTAACGAAACGGACCAAGGACTTCACTCGTGACCACGCCAATCACCCCGACGAGCACTGCCACTTCGACCAGCACGGCGGCGCAGCTGCATCCGGCCGGCGAAAAAGAGTGGTGGCGCACCGCCGTCATCTACCAGGTGTATCCGCGCTCGTTCGCCGACGGCAACGGCGACGGAGTCGGCGATCTGCCCGGCATCACCGCGCACCTCCCGGCTCTGCGCACGCTCGGCGTCGACGCGATCTGGCTCTCTCCGTTCATGACCTCCCCGCAGCGCGACGCCGGTTACGACGTGGCCGACTACCGCGACGTCGACCCGCTCTTCGGCACCCTCGACGACTTCGATCGGATGCTCGCGACCGCCCACGAACTCGACCTGCGGGTCATCGTCGACCTGGTGCCGAATCACACATCGTCGGAGCACGCCTGGTTCAAGGCCGCACTGGCATCTGCAGAAGGCAGCGAAGCCCGCGAGCACTACTACTTCCGCGACGGCAAGGGCGAGAACGGCGAACTACCGCCGAACAACTGGGAGTCCGTCTTCGGTGGTCCGGCCTGGACGCGCATCACGAACCCCGACGGCACTGACGGCCAGTGGTACCTGCACCTGTTCGACACGTCGCAGCCCGACCTCAACTGGGCGGATGAGTGGGTGTGGGAGCAGTTCCGCGACATCCTGCGATTCTGGCTCGACCGCGGTGTCGACGGATTCCGCATCGACGTCGCCCACGGCATGGTCAAGGTCGCCGGTCTGCCCGACTACACGCCTGCCGAGCACGAGGGATCGCTGAGTGGCGCGAGCGTCACGCTCGAGCCCGACATCAGCGACGAGCCGCCCGGCGCACCGTTCTGGGGCCAGGAGGGCGGACACGAGATCTTCCGCGATTGGCACACCGTGCTCGCCGCGTACGACGGAGACCGCGCACTGTGCGGCGAGGCGTGGGTGAGTCCACCGGCCAAGCTCGCCCGCTACGTGCGGCCCGACGAGATGCAGCAGACCTTCAACTTCTCCTACCTCGAGACCCCGTGGAGTGCCGACGCGCTGCACAAGGTGATCGAGGACTCCCTCGAGGCGTTCGGCGCGGTCGGCGCCCCGAGCACCTGGGTGTTGTCGAACCACGACGTCGTGCGCCACGCCACCCGGCTCGGCTTCTCCGAGGAGAGTCCTCAGGGCCACGGCCTCGGCCCCAAGACGCCGTTCCGACCCGACGCCGTTCTCGGCCTGCGCCGTGCTCGCGCCGCGACCACGCTGATGCTTGCGCTGCCCGGCTCCGCCTACCTCTACCAGGGCGAAGAACTCGGTCTGCCCGAGGTGATCGACCTGCCCGACTCGGCGCGACAGGACCCGACCTGGTTCCGCACGAACGGGGAACGCTACGGACGTGACGGATGCCGCGTGCCGATCCCCTGGACCGCCGACGGCCCGTCGTACGGGTTCAACGACACCGGCGCGAGCTGGCTCCCCCAGCCGGCCGAGTGGGCGAAGCTCGCCCGCGACGTCGAGGCCACCGATCCGCAGTCGACACTGTCGCTGTACGAACGACTGCTGTCGGAACGCGAGGCGCGTTCGCTCGGGGCGGGAACGCTCGACTGGGTCGACGGCTTCGGCAGCGACGTCGTGGCGTTCCGCAACGGCGGCGTGACGGTGATCGCGAACCTCGGGCAGGCATCCGTGCCGCTGCCCGACGGTGACGTCATCGTCTCGAGCGAACCGCTGACGGGTCGCGAACTGCCGGTCGACACGGCCGTGTGGCTGGCATCCTGAGTCGTGCTCGACTCGCCGGTACGATGACGGCAGGAGTGCGCCGGCACACGTCCCGGCACGGACGCAGGTGAGGCGATGGCAGGCATCGAAGAGGTCGCTCGGCTCGCCGGCGTCTCGACCGCGACCGTCTCGCGCGCGCTGAGCGGCAACGGCCACGTCTCCCCCACCACACGCGAGCGGGTGCAGGCCGCGGCCGCCGAGCTCGGCTACGTCGTGTCGTCGAACGCGTCGAGCCTGGCATCCGGCCGCACCCGCAACGTCGGCGTGGTGGTGCCGTTCCTCTCGCGCTGGTACTTCTCATCGGTCGTCGACGGTGCGGAGGCCGCCCTGCTGAGCAAGGGGTACGACCTGACGCTCTACAACCTGAGCGGCGGCGAGGAGCCCCGGCGCAGCGTGTTCGAGCACTTCCTGCTGCGCAAGCGGGTGGATGCCGTGATCGCCGTCGCGCTCGAACTCACCGATGACGAGGTGAAGCGGCTGCTCGACATCCACAAACCGATGGTCGGCATCGGCGGCCCGATCCCGGGGGTGCGCACGCTCACACTCGACGACGTCGCCGTCGCGCAACTGGCCACCGAGCACCTGATCTCGCTCGGCCACAGGCAGATCGCGCACGTCGGAGGAGCCGTCGAGCTCGACCTGGACTTTCACCTCGGGTCGACCAGGCGCCGCGGCTTCGAGCGGGCGATGCACGAGGCGAACCTGCCGATCAGGGATGATCTCTACCAGCCGGCCGATTTCACCATCAACGGTGGTTACGAGGCGGGCAAGCAGCTGCTCGGCAGGCCGTACGACAGGCCGACCGCTCTTTTCGCGGCATCCGACGAGATGGCGATCGGATGCCTGCTCGCCGCCCGCGACCTCGGCCTCAGCGTGCCCCGTGACGTGTCGATCGTCGGCATCGACGACCACGAACTCGCGGAGTTCTTCGGCCTCACGACGGTCGCGCAGTTCCCACGTCAGCAGGGCGAGCTGGCGGTCGATGTGCTGATGGGCGAGCTGATGCCGGATGCCGGC
>DASZMW010000258.1:0-12346 GCA_035551735.1 Humibacter sp.
GTCGAGGTTGAAGGCACGCGGGTCGAAGAGGGCGGGGTCAACGGCATCCTGCACCGCCTCGGTGAGCACACTCGGGGCCTTCCGGTGCACCTGCCAGAATCCGGTCGCCGAGAGTGCGAACCGCCGGTCACCGACGCGCTCATGGATCTGCTGCGGCCGGTGCGTCGGCGTGCGGGATGCGTCGCGGCGCACGACGGAGACGAAGCCCTCGCTCGTGACCGTGACGTCGATGGAACCGGCGCTGCTCCTCGGCTCGCCCAGCGGGGCGGCACGCTCGACGGCTTCCGTCGCAAGGGGCAGATCTTCGACCGGGATGACGCGGTGCGACCTTGATGCGAACGGCCCGACCGTTCCCTCGTCATCGATCTGCAACCGCACGCGGGTGCGCCAACGGGTGCCGTCACGCTCGTCGTCACCGGCGATCGCTTCCACCTGCGGCGCCTCATCGACACCGGCCATGCGCGAGAGCGCGTCGGCGATGACCTGGCGCTTGAGCTCGCGCTGGTGCGCCAGCTCGATGTGGCCGAACTCGGCGCCACCGGGACGCTCATCGGGGCCGTGCCCGATGGAGGCGGCGCTCCAGACGTGATCGCGACGATGCTCGGATGCCTGCACCACCCGCACCGTCTCCGCACGCCAGAACCTGTCGTGGCGGGTATCGGAGACTCGGGCGACCACCCGCTCCCCCGGCAGCGTGTCGCTGACGAACACCACTCGACCTTCGTGCCTGGCGACGAAGACCCCGCCGTGCGCGACACCTGTCACATCGAGTTCGAGCTCGACCGGCTCCGTCGGCGGCTGCGCGGAGCGGTTGCTCGCGCGGACGGCGGACGGGCGACGGACGGAGCGGCGACGGTCGGGGGTGGGCATCCTGAAATCGTCGCACACGCCGCTGGGCCGGCTCCGCACGAAGCCTCGCCTTGCCGACTCCCTACGGTCGGCGAGAATGGGCGAATGCGTCTCTACCTCGCCTCCACGTCGCCTGCCCGACTCGCTCTGCTGCGCTCGGCGGGAGTCGAGCCCCTGACGATCTCCCCCGGAGTCGACGAACCGGCGACCGTTGCAACGGCCGAGGCGCAGCAGGGTCCGCTCGCCGCGGCGCAGATGGTGCAGCTGCTCGCCAGGGCAAAGGCAGAGGCAGTTGTCGGCAGGAGCGTCGGAGGGGAGCCGATCGACGGCCTCATCCTCGGCGGGGACTCCGCCTTCGACATTGACGGTGTGATCCACGGGAAGCCGCACGAGGCGTCCGTCGCCAGGGCGCGGTGGCACGCTCAGCGCGGGCGTACAGGGGTGCTGCACTCCGGACACTGGCTCATCGATCACACCGGTGGACGGGCGCGGGATGCCGTGGGTGCCGTGGCAGAGGCATCCGTCACGTTCGCGGACGACATCGACGATGCCGAGATCGACGCCTACATCGCGACCGGCGAACCCCTCGAGGTCGCTGGAGCCTTCACCATCGACAGCCTCGGAGGCCCGTTCATCACGAGAGTCGACGGCGACCCGAGCACCGTCGTCGGGATGTCGCTGTCCACGCTGCGCTCGCTGGTCAAGCGGCTGGGGTACGAGTGGACCGAGCTCTGGGGGTGACGAGCGGCACCCTTCGACTCGCTGCGCTCGCTCAGGGAGCTGATGCGCAGCCACCGGTGTTGTAGGCATCCGAAAGGCCTTGGACCCAGGTTTGTGTCCACCATTCAAAGCGGGGCATACCCACCTCAATAGGCTTGAAGACTGTGCCAGACATCTCGAAGGTCCTGATTGCCAACCGCGGCGAGATCGCCGTACGCGTCATCCGAGCGGCGCGTGACAGCGGGATCGCATCGGTTGCGGTCTACGCGGACCAGGATCGTGACGCGGTGCACGCACGTCTCGCCGATGAGGCCTACGCTCTCGACGGGGCCACCAGTGCCGACTCCTACCTCTCCATCGAGAAGCTCCTCTCGGTGTGCCGCCGCTCCGGCGCAGACGCTGTGCACCCCGGGTACGGATTCCTCGCCGAGAATGCCGATTTCGCCCGCGCCGTCATCGACGCCGGCCTGATCTGGATCGGGCCGAGCCCCGACGCGATCGAGCGCCTCGGCGACAAGGTCAGCGCCAGGCACGTGGCAGAGAAGGTCGGCGCTCCGCTCGCGCCGGGCACGCTCAACCCGGTCGAGAACGCGCAGGAGGTGCTCGACTTCGTCGACATCCACGGTCTCCCTGTCGCGATCAAGGCCGCATACGGCGGGGGTGGGCGCGGCCTCAAGGTCGCTCGCGAACGCGACGAGGTCGCCGAGCTGTTCGAGTCAGCGACACGTGAAGCGATCGCGGCGTTCGGCCGGGGCGAGTGCTTCGTGGAGAAGTACCTCGACAAGCCGCGCCACGTCGAGACGCAGTGCCTCGCGGATGCCCACGGCAACGTCGTCGTCGTGTCGACGCGCGATTGCTCGCTGCAGCGCCGCCACCAGAAGCTCGTCGAGGAAGCGCCTGCGCCCTTTCTCACGGACGAGCAGCGCGACCAGCTCTACGCGTCGTCGAAGGCCATCCTCAAGGAGGTCGGATACCTCGGCGCCGGCACGTGCGAGTTCCTGATCGGACAGGACGGAACCGTCTCGTTCCTCGAGGTGAACACGCGACTGCAGGTGGAGCATCCGGTCTCTGAGGAGGTCACGGGGATCGACCTGGTGCGCGAACAGTTCCGCATCGCCTCCGGCGGCGTGCTCGATTACGCCGACCCCGAGCCGCGCGGGCACTCATTCGAATTCCGGATCAACGGGGAGGACCCTGGGCGCAACTTCCTCCCCGCGCCCGGGCCCGTGCACGTGTTCAAGCCTGCGTCCGGACCGGGCGTGCGCGTCGACTCGGGCGTGCAGTCCGGCGACGTGATCTCCGGTGCGTTCGACTCCCTGCTCGCCAAGCTCATCGTCACCGGATCCAGCCGCGAGGAAGCGCTCGAACGCTCCCGCCGTGCGCTCGACGAGTTCGAGGTCGCCGGCCTGCCGACTGTGCTGCCGTTCCACCGAGCGATCGTGCGCGACCCGGCGTTCGCGCCGGCGGACGGACATCCGTTCAGCATCTTCACGCGTTGGATCGAGACGGAGTTTTTGAACGACCTCGAGCCGTGGAGCGGCGAAGCCGAGGACCAGCCAGAGGCCGAGTCGCGGCACAGCGTGGTCGTCGAGGTGGGCGGCAAGCGCGTCGAGGTCAGCCTGCCGACGAGGCTGTTGATCGCTGGCGGACAGGCATCCGTCGGGCACGCTCCGAAGCGCAAGTCGGCGTCGCACGCGATTTCCACCGCCACCGGCGACTCGATCACCGCGCCGATGCAGGCGACTGTCGTGAAACTCGCAGTCGGCGAGGGGGATCAGGTCGTCAAGGGCGACCTCGTGCTGGTGCTCGAGGCGATGAAGATGGAGCAGCCGCTGACCGCACACAAGGACGGCACCGTCTCAGGCATCAACGCCGAAGTCGGCACAACGGTCTCGAGCGGCCACCTGCTCCTGAACATCGTCTGACCCGTCGCCGACGTCGGTTCCCGGGCAGGAGCCGAAAGGACGATGTGCCCCGCTCGAACGCGTGTTGCAAAATACGTATTTTGCAACACGCCCTCGAGGCGCATCCGACCACCGCTGAGAGGCGAACCCGGCCATCCAAGGAACGCGACCCGCTCCACGCTTCGGCGGCTTCGCCGGCGAAGCATGCGCAATCACCCGCAAGCCAACTGCGGCGCGCCGGGCAGGGACCGGCGCGCAAGAAAGCACAGGCACAGCGCGTGTTGTGAGCGCGACGCGCTCACAACACGATGTGCATCGCGCGCGCGGCATCCGTGATGGAACTCGACAGCGACGGATAGACCGAGAACGCCCGTGCCACCTGGTCGACGGTCAGTCGCTGCTCCACGGCCAGCGTGACCGGCAGGATGAGCTCGCTGGCGCGGGGCGCGACGATCACGCCACCGATCACCGTGCCGCTGCCCGTGCGTGCGAAAAGCTTGACGAATCCGTCCTTGATGCCTTGCATCTTGGCTCGCGGATTCGAGTTGAGGGCCAGCTTGTAGATGTCGCCCTGCGCAATGCCCTCTTCGATCTCGCGCTGGTTCCAGCCGACGGTCGCGATCTCCGGAATCGTGAAGATGTTGGATGCCACGTTGCGCAGCTCGATCGGCGTCACCGTGTCGCCGAGCGCGTGGAAGATGGCCGTGCGGCCCTGCATCGAGGCGACGGATGCCAGCGGCAGCACATCGGAGCAGTCGCCCGCCGCGTACACGTTCGGCACTGATGTACGGGCGACTCGGTTGACGCGCACGTGGCCGCTCGGCGTGAGCTGGATGCCGGCTTCTTCGAGTCCGATGCCTGCCGTGTTGGGAATCGACCCGACGGCGAGCAGACAGTGGGAGCCTTCGACAGTGCGACCGTCGGACAGCGTGGCGATCACGCCGTTCTCCGTGCGCTCGACCTTGTCGGCGCGCGACTTGGAGAGCACCGTCATGCCCTCGCGCTTGAACACCTTCTCGAGCACGGCGGCGGCATCGGCATCTTCGCCCGGCAGCACCCTGTCGCGACTGGAGATCAGCGTCACCTTGGCGCCGAGGTACGTGTAGGCGCTGGCGAACTCGGCGCCGGTCACACCGGATCCGACGACGATGAGATGTTCGGGCACGGTCGTCAGGGTGTACAGCTGCGTCCAGGTCAGGATGCGCTCGCCGTCGGGCATCGCGGTCGGCAGCAGGCGTGGGCTTGCGCCTACCGCCACCACGACGGTGTCTGCCTCGACGCGGTCGAAGTCCGTTCCGTTGTCCTTCGAGGTCGACACGATGATTGCTCCGGGACCGTCGAGCCGGCCCTCGCCCGACACGATCCGCACGCCGGAGTGCACGAGTTCGCTGCGCATGTCTTCGGACTGCTGACGCGCGAGGCCCAGGAGCCGCTTGTTCACGGCGGAGAGGTTCACCGCGACCTCTGGTCGGATCGGCTTGCCGCTCTCGTTGCGGGCGAAGAATTGCACGCCGAGGTCCGCTGCCTCTCCGATCGAACGGGTGGCATCCGCCGTGGCGATCAGCGTCTTCGACGGCACAACGTCGGTCATGACGGCTGAGCCGCCGACGCCGCCGCGCTCCACGAGCGTCACCTCTGCCCCGAGCTGGGCTCCCGCCAGTGCCGCTTCGTATCCGCCGGGACCGCCCCCGAGTACGGCGATACTCTGCTTGCGCTCGAACTCAAAGGCCATACGTCCATTGTCGCAAACCCCGCGAGCCGTCTTGTCCATCCGGATGCGCGTGCGCGCGCCGTGCACGGCGAGAAGTCCCACATGCTCCAATGAGCGTGGAGGTCCGCTCGGCGCCATGGCTCTGTTTAGAGTGGTTGCCATGGCATCCGAGGACGCACCCAATCCGTTCGATGATCCGGCGGCGGATCCGTTCGAGATCGCGCGCGCCGCTGCCGAGCGGATCGCCCGGCTCAGTGGCGTCGAACGACATGACATCGCTCTGACGCTTGGCAGTGGTTGGGGCAAGGCCGCCGATCTGATCGGCGAGACGGTCGCGACGATTCCGGCAACGGACATCCCCGGCTTCAGCCGATCGCCTGTGCCCGGCCATGTCGGCACCATCAGGTCGGTGCTGCTGCCGAACGGCAAGCATGCGCTGGTACTGGGTGCCCGTACGCATTACTACGAGGGCCACGGCGTTCGACGGGTCGTGCACGGCGTGCGCACCGCGGCGGCGGCTGGGGCATCCGTCATGATCCTCACCAACGGCGCCGGCGGCATCAAGGAGACCTGGGGGCCGGGCACCCCGGTGCTCATCAGCGATCACATCAACCTGACGGCGGCGTCCCCGCTCGAGGGTGCGACGTTCATCGACCTCACAGACCTGTACTCGAGGCGGCTGCGCGACATCGCACACGAGGTGGATGCATCGCTCGACGAGGGCGTGTACGTGCAGTTTCGGGGTCCGCACTACGAGACGCCGGCCGAGGTGCAGATGGCGAAGACCATCGGTGGCCACATCGTCGGCATGTCGACCGCCCTCGAGGCGATCGCCGCCCGGCAGTCGGGCATGGCGGTGCTCGGCATGTCACTGATCACCAACTTGGCCGCCGGCATCTCGCCCACTCCCCTGAACCACTCCGAGGTCATCGAGGCGGGCAAGACCGCCGAGCCGGTGATCAGCGACCTGCTAGCACGCATCGTGGGCCGACTGTGAGCGGGGCGCACGGCGCGGGGGTCGATGTCGTCGAGGCCGCCACAGCGTGGATCGCCGACGATCCGGATGCCGAGACCCGCGCAGAGCTGCAGGCCATCCTCGACGAGGCCGTCGCCGGGTCGAGCGAGGCGGACGCTGAGCTGCACTCGCGATTCGACACTCGTCTCGCCTTCGGCACGGCCGGGCTGCGCGGTGAGATCGCCGCGGGTCCGAACCGCATGAACCGGGTGCTGGTGGCGCAGGCCGCCGCCGGCCTGGCCGCCTACCTGAACGAGCAGGCATCCGCAGGCACGACGCCGTCGGTGGTGATCGGTTATGACGGCCGTAAGAACTCGAAGGTCTTCGCCAGTGACACCGCCGAGCTCATGGCCGGCGCAGGTGTGCGGGCGATCCTCCTGCCGCGGCTGCTGCCGACGCCGGTGCTCGCGTTCGCGGTGCGGCACCTGGGCACGTCAGCGGGCGTGATGGTCACGGCGAGCCACAACCCGGCGCGAGACAACGGCTACAAGGTGTACCTCGGCGGTGCAGACGAGGGATCGCAGATCGTCCCGCCGGCGGACTCGCAGATCGCTGAGCACATCGAGCGCGTCGCCGCCAGACGTATCGCAGACCTTCCCCGATCGGATGCCTTCGAGACGGCTGACGAGTCCGTGGTCGACGCCTACGTGGCCGCGACCGCCGCCGTCGCTCGGCCACACCCGGCGGTGCCACGTGCCGCAGGGTCGCCGAGCACAGAGCCTCCGACCGCAGAGCCGCCGACCGCCTCCGGATTCCGTTTCGTGTACACGGCGATGCACGGCGTCGGCTGGCAGACAGCGCGCGCCGTCTTCGCCGCTGCCGGTCTCACCGAACCCCTCTCGGTGCCGGAGCAGCAGGAGCCGGACGCCGACTTCCCGACCGTGTCGTTCCCGAATCCGGAGGAGCCAGGAGCCCTGGACCTCGCCTTCGCACGTGCCAGGGACAGGGGCGCGCGGCTCGTCATCGCCAATGATCCCGACGCGGACCGCCTGGCCATCGGCATCCCCGACGAATCGACGCAGCAGGGGTTCCGCCGCCTGAGCGGCAACGACGTCGGCACTCTGCTCGGGTGGACAGCTGCTGAGCAGGCGGCCGAGGCGGGTCTCGATGGCGTGCTGGCGGCATCCATCGTCTCGTCGCCCGCACTGCGCGCCGTGGCGGATGCCTACGGCCTGCGCTTCGCAGAGACCCTCACCGGATTCAAGTGGGTGAGCAGGGTTCCAGGGCTCCTCTTCGGATACGAGGAGGCACTCGGTTACCTGGTGAACCCGCAGACGGTGCGCGACAAGGACGGCATCTCTGCCGCGACGGTCGCGCTCGCGCTCGCGGAGCGACTGAACGCCGATGGGCGCACGATCGCCGATCGGCTCGACGAGTTCACGCAGCGATTCGGCGCCTACGCATCGGACCAGATCTCGCTGCGCGTGACCGACCTCGACCGCATCGGCCTCATCATGACCTCGCTACGCGCACAGCCCCCGACCGAGGTGGCGGGCGTGGCTGTCGAGCGCATCGACGACCTCAGCGCCGGGTCCGCCGATCTTCCGCCGAGCGACGTGTTGCGCATCGTGCTCACGGACGGATCGCGCGTGATGGTGCGCCCGAGCGGCACTGAACCGAAGCTGAAGATCTACATCGACGCGTTCAACGACTCCGCGGGCGACGTGGAGTCACGGCGTGCAGCGGCGCAGGCGCGCGTCGCCGAGCTCGCCGAGGGCATGCGAGCGCTCACCGCGACCCCGCCGGTCGAGTAACTCGGCCGGAGGTGCCGCGACCTCGCTGATCGAGTAGCGTGAGGCACCGAGCGACTCAGCCGAGGGCCTCGTCGAGCTTGCGCTCGAGCTCGGCGGTGTCGAAGTAGTTGTCGATCACGACGATGTCGGCGTTGGTCGCCGGGATGCGCTCGACCAGTTCGGGCGACGTCAGGATGACCTGGGCATCCGCGGCCGTCGTCGCCACGCTCGCCACATCCGACGCACTCACGTCGGCCGAGATACCTAGCCGGTCGAGTACGCGCTCTGCGTTCAATTTCAGGATCGCCGACGTTCCCACGCCGGCGCCGCAGATGGCGACGATCTTCATGTGAAGCCTCCTTGGCGGTTCGCAACGGCGATACCGCGTGGTCTCGGGATGCTTAGGCCCTGCCGCCGTCTAGAGGGCGGGTTGCGCGAGGTCGTCTGCGGCATCCGCGATGCCGAGCACACGCCATACCTCGACCGCGCTCGTCGCGTTCACGATGGCCGGGATAGCCAGCGGGTCGTTGAACACGTTCGCGAGTTCCGCGACCGAGTTGACGTGGGCATCCGGTGTCGCGACGGCCAGGCCGACCACGACGCTAACCGGATCATTGTGCGGATGCCCGAACGTCACCGGCGTCGCGAGCGTGACGACCGAGAGCCCGTCGGTCAGCACATCCGGACCTGGACGCGCGTGCGCGAGCGCCAGCCCGGGCGCGATCACGATGTAGGCGCCGAATTCGTCGACGACCTGGATCATGCGATCCGTGTAGCTGTCACGCGTCGCACCCGATCGACGCAGCGCGTTGCCGGCGAATCGCACGGCGGCACGCCAGTCCCCAGCGTGCACACCGAGGTCGATGGCAGCGTCGGGCAACGGCGGAAGCGACATGCTCACAAGCGTATCGCCCCGTTGCTTCAAGGCTTGCTGAAAGTGTGGCCACTCAGGCCGACCAAGGGTCGGGGTTCGCGCTGGGCGAACCCCCATACCCAGAAGTCGGCTCAGGCCGCGTCGAAGCCGGCCGACACCGCCTCGGCGAGATCCTCGCGGTCTTCGACGGGCAGGAACGTCGATCGCGCAGCATTCAGCTGGAACGTCTCGAGATCGTCGAGGTCGTAGCCGAAGGCATCCGCGAGCAACGAGAGTTCCCTGGTCAGCGTCGTGCTGCTCATCAGCCGGTTGTCCGTGTTGACCGTCACCCGGAATCCGAGCTGGTAGAGAAGGTCGAACGGGTGGTCGAGCAGGTCATCGCCCCACGCCTCGATCGCACCGGTCTGCAGGTTCGACGACGGGCTCAGCTCGAGCGGGATCTCGCGGTCCTTGACCCACTGCGAGAGTCGGCCGAGCGAGACGTAGATGTTCTCGTCATCCTGCCGTTCGACGGTGATGTCCTCTGCCAGGCGCACGCCGTGGCCGAGACGAAGTGCGCGGCCGTCGATGAGTGCGCTCTGGATGCTCGCGAGCCCGTCCGCCTCGCCGGCGTGCACGGTGGAGGGGAAGTACTGCTCTGCGAGATAGTCGAACGCGACACGGTGGTTGCTGGGCGGGAATCCCGCCTCCGCGCCCGCGATGTCGAAACCGACGACACCGGCATCCCGGTGCCGAACAGCGAGTTGGGCGATCTCGAGCGCACGGTCGGCGTGACGCATGGCCGTGACGAGCTGGCCGACACGGATGCTCGAGCCGCTCGCGCGCACATCCTCCACGCCCTGCGCCAGGCCGCTCTGCACCGCCTCGACGGTCTGATCGAGACTCAGTCCCCGGGCGAGGTGCTGCTCGGGCGCCCAGCGGATCTCACCGTAGATCACGCCGTCGGCCGCAAGGTCGAGCACGAACTCGCGTGCGACGCGGGCCAGACCGTCGCGGGTTTGCATGACAGCGGTCGTGACGTCGAATGTCTTCAGGTATTCGACCAGCGAGCCGGAGTTCGACTTCTCGGCGAACCAGTCGGCGAGCGCATCCGGATCGGTCTCTGGCAGGTCGAGCCCGATCTCATCGGCGAGTTCGACGATCGTGTCGGGCCGCAACCCACCGTCGAGGTGATCGTGGAGGGACACCTTGGGAAGGGTCGAGACGTCGACTTCGTCGACGACGTAGGCGGGCGTGGTACTCGGAGGTTCTGCGTTGCCGGGTCGGTCTGCGCTCATGCGTCAAGGCTACGGGTTGTGAGAATCACCTGCGAGTGCCCGTCACCCGACGCGGTCGACGACCAACGAGCCGCGGGCCGGCGCGGAGTCCTCGATGTCCCAGGCGCCCTCGAGCGCCTCGATGGCCCGCTCGAAGCGCACCGGGTCATCCGTTGAGAGCGTGAAGAGCGGGGCACCCTCGACAACCGACTCGCCCACCTTTGCGTGCAGGTCGATGCCCGCAGCGTGCAGCACGGGATCCTGCTGCCGCGCACGACCCGCACCGAGACGCCAGGCAGCGATGCCGAACGCGAGGGCGTCCTGACGCGACACCACACCGGACCGCGACGCCGTGACCACATGAGTCTCGCGCGGGTGCGGCAGTGGGGCATCCGGATCGCCATCCTGCGCGCGGATGAGCGCATGCCACGAGTCCATCGCACGACCCGAGCTGAGTGCCTCCTCGACGTCGGCATCCGGCTGTCCGGCAAGGCGTAGCATCTCGCGCGCGAGCGCCACTGTGAGCTCGACGATGTCCGCCGGTCCCCCGCCCGCAAGCACCTCGACCGATTCGCGCACCTCGTTCGCGTTGCCGATCGCACGCCCGAGCGGGGCGTTCATGTCGGTGAGCAGAGCGGATGTCGCGACTCCGGCATCCTGCCCCAGCTCCACCATTGTGCGCGCCAGCTCGCGGGCCTTGTCGAGGTCGCGCATGAACGCACCGGAGCCGAACTTCACGTCGAGCACGAGCGCGCCAGTGCCCTCCGCGATCTTCTTGCTCATGATGGACGAGGCGATGAGCGGGATCGCCTCAACGGTCCCCGTGATGTCGCGCAGGGCGTAGAGCTTCTTGTCAGCCGGTGCGAGGCCCGGTCCCGCGGCGCAGATCGCGCCGCCGACATCCCGCAACTGAGCGAACAGCTGCTCGGTCGTGAGCGCCGCGCGCCAGCCCGAGATGCTCTCCAGCTTGTCGAGCGTGCCGCCGGTGTGGCCGAGACCGCGGCCCGACAGCTGCGGCACGGCGACGCCGAAGGATGCCACGAGCGGCACGAGCGGCAGCGTGATCTTGTCGCCGACTCCTCCTGTCGAGTGCTTGTCGACCGTCGGCTTGCCGAGATCCGCGAAGCTCATCCGCTCTCCGCTGGCGATCATCGCCAGCGTGAGGTCGCGGATCTCACGCCGAGACATCCCGTTCAGGAGCACGGCCATCGCCCACGCCGACATCTGTTCGTCGGCCACGTAGCCACGCGTGTAGGCGTCGACGAGCCAGTCGATCTCGGGCGTGGACAGCTCACCGTGGTCGCGCTTGGTGCGTATGAGGTCGACCGCATCGAATAGTTCAGACATGCCCGCCATCGCCCTTCGAATCGGCTTCGCCTCGCTCAGGGAGCGAGGGTGCTTTGACCGTTGTTTCACGCATGGAATTGCTCGAGGTCGCGCGGGCCGAAGGCATCTGGCAGCACCTCGTCGATGGTGCGGATGCCCGACACCGTCTCGAGCAGCATGCCGGGCACCGAGTGCTCGTACAGCAGCTGCCGGCAGCGACCGCACGGCATGATCACGTCGCCCTCGCCGTTGACGCACGTGAACGCGACGAGCTGACCGCCGCCGGTCATGTGCAGGATCGAGACGAGCGAGCACTCTGCACACAGCGTCAGGCCGTAGCTGGCGTTCTCCACGTTGCAGCCGGACACGATCCGCCCGTCGGTGGCCAGTGCGGCGGCCCCGACGGGATACCGCGAGTAGGGCACGTACGCCCTCCCCATGGCGCTTTCGGCTTCGGAGCGCAGTGCTCCCCAATCGACGTCGCCGGAGAAGGGCGTCGTATCGTCACTCATGGTTGTCGGTCGCTCCTGTGCATCTCGGTGGTTGCGCGTTGGTGTCGTGCTCGTCGCGCCGGCATCGTCACGACTTGATGTAGGGCTTGCCGGATGCCGCCGGCCCGCGGACGTACCCCACGAATCCGGCGACCGCGAGGATCGTCACGACGTAGGGCAACATGAGCAGGAACTCGCTCGGCACGGGGGATCCGACCGCCGCGAGCGTGTATTGCAGGTTGCTGGCGAAACCGAAGAGCAGCGCGGCGAGCGTCGCTCTGATCGGATCCCATCGGCCGAAGATCACCGCCGCGAGAGCGATATAACCCTGGCCGCCCGTCATGTCCTCGCTGAACGACCCGACGGAGCCAAGCGTGAAGTACGCCCCGCCGAGGCCGACGATGGCTCCGGCGAGCGAGACGTTCCAGAAACGCGTGCCCGTCACGTTGATGCCGACGGTGTCTGCG
>DASZMW010000259.1:0-2973 GCA_035551735.1 Humibacter sp.
GGCGTGGATGTCGGCCACCGCGGCTGGGACCGACTCGGTCGCACCCCGGCCCGTGAGTTCGGCTTCGGACTCGGCTACGCGACGTGGCGGTACGACGCCGTGGGTGTGGCATCCGTTGACGGAAACCTCGAGGTCGACGTCGCCGTCAGCAACATCGGCGATCGGCCGGGCCGCGAGGTCGTGCAGGTCTACCTCGAGCCCACCGAAACGGATGCCTCGCGCCCGCTCCGCTGGCTCGCCGGCTTCGCGACGCTCGACGTCGCGCCAGGAGAGCAGGGGACGGCGCACGTCGTCGTCCCCGACCGTTCCTTCCAGACCTGGGACACCGAGGCGCACGCCTGGGCCACGCCGGAATGCACCTATCTGGTGCACGCCGGCAGGTCCAGCCGCGACCTACGGATCTCAGCCACCGTCACCGGATCCGCAGCCGGTGACGGAGCTCCGCAGTAACAGCACCCCCTATCCCCTCACCATGCAAGGAGGCATAGAGAAATGAAGATGAAGAAAGGACTGATCGCCGCAGCAGTGGCGATCGCTGCCGTCGGGCTCACGCTCTCCGGCTGCTCGAGCAGCTCCGGCGGCTCGGGCTCGGGCTCCCACGCGCTGACCATCGGCATGCCGAACGGTCCGCAGACCAACAACTCGAACCCGTTCCTCAACACCTCGGCGGCGTCGTCGCTCGGTTACCGCTTCGCGATCTACGAGCCGCTCGCCGAAGTGAACGACACACGCCCGGCGAACAAGGCCGTTCCGTGGCTGGCGAAGTCCTGGAAGTGGAATCAGGATTACACGCAGCTGACCATCACCGCCCGTGACGGTGTGAAGTGGTCGGACGGTAAGGCGTTCACCGCTAAGGACATCGCCTACTCGCTCGAGCTACGCAAGAAGAACGCGGCGCTGAACACCGAGGGTCTGCCCTACGGCGACATCACCACGAGCGGCGACACCGTCACTGTCGACTTCACCACCGGTCAGTACGTCAACCAGATCAAGGTGCTCCAACTCTTCATCGTGCCGGAGCACATCTGGAAGAACATCTCCGACCCGACGAAGGATGCGAACAAGAACCCGGTCGGCACCGGACCGTACGTTCTGAAGAGCTGGACGACGCAAGCCGTCACGCTCGACGCCAACCCGGACTACTGGGGCGGTAAGCTCGCGGCGCCGCAGCTGCGCTACACGTCGTACAGCGGCAATGACACGCTCACCACGGCGCTCTCGACAGGTGCTGCTCAGTGGGGCTGGACGTTCATCGCGGACTACCAGAACGTGTACATCGACAAGGACAAGGCCCACAACCAGGCCTTCTTCCCTGCCGGCCTCGGCATCGACTACCTCGCCCTGAACACGCAGAAGGCCCCGTTCAACGACCTCGCCGTGCGTGAAGCGCTGAACACCGTGGTCGATCGTGCCAAGGAGAGCAAGGTCGCCGAGTCGGGAATCTTCCCCGAGCTGAAGAATGTGACGGGCATCCCGACACCAGCGGGTTCCTCGTTCATCGCCGCCGACTACAAAGACAAGACCTTCAAGGTCGACGTCACCGCCGCGAAGAAAACCCTGACCGACGCCGGTTACACCTACAAGGGCTCGACGCTGATCGGCAAGGACGGCCAGCCCGTCACGTTCACGCTCATCGACCCTGCTGGCTGGAACGACTACGACTCCGGCCTGACGCTCATCGCGGCGTCGGCGAAGTCGATCGGCATCGACGCGAAGGTGGACACACCGACCGCCGACTCCTGGACCGACTCCCTGAACACGGGTGACTTCCAGGCGGCACTGCACTGGACCAACGCCGGTGTCACGCCGTGGGAGATGTACTCCGACATGTTCGACCCGTCGTACTACGTGCCGACCGGCCAGACCGCGGTCTGGAACTACGGCCGCTACCAGAACGACGATGCCAAGGCGCTGTTCAAGGAATACACGGACGCCACGGATGATGCGGGTCGCGCAAAGGCACTGGACGCCCTGCAGAAGATCTATGTCGACGAGGTTCCGACGATCGCGATGGATGCCCGTCCGGCCGGCGCCGAATTCTCCTCGAAGTACTACACAGGGTGGCCGTCCGAGAGCAACGCGTACGCCAACCCGCAGCCGACGGTTCCGAACGTCGCGCTGATCCTCACCAAGCTGAAGGCCGCCAAGTAGCGCCCTCAGCTCCCTGAGCGAGCAAAGCGAGTCGAAGGGCGAGGAGCTCCGCGGCCCTTCGGCCCTTCGACTCGCTGTCGCTCGCTCAGGGGACTGGGCACGGTGAACCCGTCGGACCATGCCTCCGACGGGTTCACCGGGCCCGATTCCCCTTCCCCGAACAGCGCAGAACCAGGTATCTCGATGAGCAACGACGCCGCCGGCGACACGACCGAACAGGTCGTTGCCGGGCATCCCCTCCCCGCCTCCGAAGCAGCCGTGCTCGAGGCGGTGCATCTCACCAAGCACTTTCCGCTGCGAGGCATCCGAAGCTCCGGCGTCGTGCACGCCGTCGACGACTTCAACGTCGCGCTACGGCCCGGTCATGTCGTCGCCCTCGTCGGCGAGTCGGGATCGGGCAAGTCCACCGTGGCACGCCTGCTCGCCAGGCTGTACACGCAGACCAGCGGAGAGGTGCTGCTGCACGGCAAGCCCGTCACGGCCAAGCGCGGCAAGGCGTTCCGCAGGTACACGCGCAACGCGCAGATGATCTTCCAGGACCCGTTCGCGTCACTCAACCCGGTGCACACCGTGCGGTACGTGCTCACGCGGGCCGTGCGCATCCAGACCCCAGGTCTGCGGGGCGAGAAGCTCGAGGAGCAGCTCGGCGATCTCTTGAATCGGGTGCAACTGAGCCCCGAGCGATATCTCGACAAGTTTCCCCACGAGCTCTCCGGCGGTCAGCGCCAGCGCGTCGTGATCGCCCGTGCGCTCGCCGCGGACCCCGAGGTGCTGCTGGCGGACGAGCCGATCTCGATGCTCGACGTGTCGATCCCCGTCGGC
>DASZMW010000260.1:0-3263 GCA_035551735.1 Humibacter sp.
TCACCGGCTGGTTCGGCCTCGGCTCAGCTCTGGCCGCGGTCGGCGACGAGAAGCTGCTTCAGGATGCCTACAATCGCTGGCCGCTGTTCCGCACAATGATCGAGAACGTCGAGATGTCTCTCGCGAAGACCGACGACCGCCTCGCCCGTCGCTACCTCGGCCTCGGTGACCGCGACGACCTCGCCGATCTGGTGATCGACGAGATGGCGCTGACGCGCGAGTGGGCGCTCAAGACGAGCGGCGCATCCGAGCTCCTTGCCGGCAAGCCGGTGCTGCGGCGCGCGGTTCGTCTGCGCAGTCCCTATGTCGACGCCCTGTCGTTGCTGCAGCTGCGTGCCCTGCGTGCGTTGCGCTCCGATGCGGATGCCTCGACCGTCGACCAGACGCAGCAAGACGAGCTGCGGCGCCTGCTCCTGCTCTCCGTGAACGGCGTGGCTGCCGGCCTGCAGAACACCGGCTGATTTACGCACCGGTCCCCGCCCGGCGCGCCGCGGTCGGCACAGTGCGTGGTTGCGTTCGGCACCGGCAAAGCCGCTGCCTCGTGGAGCGGGTTACGTCCTCGAAATGAGCGCCGGGCGCACCGCTAGGCTCTCGTAGGGGTCAAGCCCAGGGGACGGAGGCTGCTGTGCGCGCAACCGTGAAAGATGTGGCTGCGCTCGCCGGCGTCTCTCCGAAGACGGTCTCGAACGTGATCAACGGGGTCGTCTTCGTGCGTCCGGAGACGAAGGAGCGGGTCGAGGCTGCGCTGGTCGAGCTCGACTACGTGCCCAACCTCAGCGCACGCGGTCTGCGCAACGGTCGCTCCGGCGTCATCGCGCTGGCCCTTCCCGATCTCGCAACCGCCTACTCCGCCGAGATGGCTCACCACTTCGTCGATGGGGCACACGACCGCGGCTGGGGCGTGCAGATCGAAGAGACCGGCGGCAAGCCGGAGCGCGAAGCCGAGCTGCTGTCGAGGGCACGGGCTCGCATGATCGATGGACTCGTGCTGAACCCGATCGTCTCCGGCGAGCTGGCACTGCCCGACGACGAATCACAGGTGCCTCCTGCCGTGCTGATCGGCGAGGTAGAGCAGATGCGGCTCGACCAGGTGCGCGTCGACCCTGATCAGGCTGCGTACGACATGACCACCACTCTGATCGGGCATGGCCTGCGACGCATCGCCGTCGTCGGATCGCCTGTCACGAGCAACACCTTCACCGCACGGCTGCGCACCAGCGGCTACCGGAGAGCCCTCGCCGATGCCGGCATCCCGCACGATCCGATCCTCGAGATCGGATGCGACGGGTGGGAGCCGCGCGGCGGCGCGGAGGCCGTGCGCGCGTTCCTCGATCACGAACGCGTTCCGGATGCCTTCTTCTGCTTCACCGACTCCCTCGCAATCGGCGTGCTGAGCGAGCTGTGGCGACGGGGCGTCCAGGTGCCGCAGGGAGTCTCGGTCGCGGGCTTCGACGACGTCGCGGAAGGCCGCTACGCGACTCCCCCGCTGACCACCGTGTCGTTCGACAAGCGGGCGTTCATCGACGCAGCACTCGACCATCTTTCCGACCGCATCACGGATCGCTCGCGACCGATCACAGTCACGAACATCCCGCACCGCATCATCGAGCGAGACAGCACTCGCAACGGCTGACGCTCTGGCTGTCTGCAACGCCATGAGCAAACTCCACGACGACGGGCTCCGCCCGACCGACGACATCCGGTCGAACAGAGCCCGTCGTACGTTCGATCAGCCCTTCAGGCCGCTCCCTGTCACGCCCTCGACGATCTGTCGCTGGAAGATGAGGTACAGGATGATCAGCGGCAGCGCAGCCAGCATGGCACCCGCCTGAATGTCCGCGTAGCGCTGACCGTAGCTGCCCTGCACCGTCGCCAGACCGACCGGGACGGTCATCAGGTCGGGGTTCGAGAGCACGAACAGCGGCAGCAGCAAGTTGTTCCAGACGCCGACGAACGTGAGGATGACCACCGCGGCGATCACCGGACGCGACAGCGGCAGCACCACCGACCAGTACACGCGCCAGAGATTGGCACCGTCGATCCTCGCGGCTTCCTCGAGCTCGACGGGGAGACCGTCGAAGAACTGCTTGAAGATGAACACCGCGATCACGGCCGGCACCTGCGGGAAGATCACCGACCAGTACGTGTTCAGCAGGCTCATCGCGTTCAGCTCTTGGAAGATCGGCACGATGAGCACCTGGCTGGGGATCATGATGCCCAGGATGATCAGCAGAAGCACCACGTTCGATCCGCGGAACTTCAGTCGCGACAGAGCGAAGGCCGTCATCGAGGCGAAGAACACCGTGAGCACCGCGGTGACGACAGACGTGATGCCACTGGCGATGTACCAGTTCCAGATGTCCCCTGACTGGAAGTACGACGCGTACGAGGCGATCGTCGGATTCCAGTCGGTCAGGATCGACGAGGCCCCCAGTGCCGCCGTGCCGTTCGAGGTCAGCGACGTCTTCAGCGCGAACAGGCTGGGGATGAGCCACACGATCGCGAAGACGATCAGCACGATCAGGGAGACGATGTTGAAGGAGCGGCCGCTCACCTTCGACTTCGCCTGCGACGACCGCGCAGCGGGCGCGGCGCCGGACACGGGAGATTTCATGCGCGGCCGCGGCGTGGAGATCGCCATGTCAGGCCTCCTTTCCGGCTGCTGCGCGATCGTTCCTCGCAGAGACGCGATCGATGATCTCGCGAATGATCGCAATCGCGATGATGACGATGAAGAGCAGGACGCTCGCGGCGGACCCGGCACCGAGCCGGTTGTCTGTGAACGCTGTGCCGGTGATGAGCTGCAGCGAGACCTGGGTCGAGACGCCCGGCCCGCCACTCGTCATCAGATAGACCTGGTCGAAGATCTTGAGGCTGGCGATGATCTGGAGCAGCACCACCAGCGTCGTCGTGCGGTTCAGCAACGGCAGTGTGATGAACCGGATCTGCGACCACGCCGTAGCACCGTCGACGGCGGCGGCTTCGTAGAGCTCACGCGGAATCTCCTGCAGTCCGGCCAGGTAGAGCACGTAGTTGAACCCGAGCGTCCACCAGAGCGTCGCGATGGCGATGCCGATCATCGCGGTGTTCGGGCTCGAGAGCACGCCGGAGCCCGGTGTCATGCCGAACCAGGTCTGAACGAGGGCCCACAGTCCGGTGCCTGGCGTGAAGATGAACACCCAGATCAGCGAGATCGTCGCCGACGGCAGGATGAACGGAAGGAAGAACGCGAGGCGGAAGAACCACTGCCCCCTGTTCATCCG
>DASZMW010000261.1:0-4813 GCA_035551735.1 Humibacter sp.
CCCCGCTCGCCATCGAGCACCGCGCCGTGCAGCACGCGGGACCCCGCGCCGATCGTGACATCTCCCGCCACGATCGCGGTGGAAGCAACGGATGCCGACGGGTCGATGTACGCCATCGTCCGAGGCTATCCCCGCAAGGAGAACACGGCCGGTGCGCAGGGAGCACCGACCTAGGCTGGCAGCATGGCTGCACCTCGCGAACCCGTCACCGTGACCATCACAGGGGCAGGAGGTCAGATCGGCTACGCACTGCTCTTCCGCATCGCCTCCGGGCAGTTGCTCGGCCCTGATACTCCGGTGCACTTGCGCCTGCTCGAGATCCCCCAGGGTCTGCATGCCGCAGAAGGCACGGCACTCGAATTGCTCGATTCGACCTTCCCGCTGCTGCGGTCCGTCGAGGTGACGGATGCCGCATCCAGCGCCTTCGACGGCGCGAACGTGGCGCTGCTGGTCGGCGCGCGCCCGCGGTCTGCCGGCATGGAGCGGGCCGACTTGCTCGAGGCGAACGCAGCGATCTTCGCGCCACAGGGCGCCGCGATCAACGAGCACGCGGCATCCGATGTGCGGGTGCTGGTGGTCGGCAACCCGGCGAACACGAATGCGCTGATCGCAGCATCGCATGCGCCGGACGTGCCGGCAGAGCGCTTCACCGCGATGACGCGGCTCGACCACAACCGCGCGATCGCACAGCTCGCTCTGAAGCTCGAGGTGCCCGTTACCGCGATCGACGGCGTCATCGTGTGGGGCAATCATTCGGCGACTCAATACCCCGATGTCTCGCACGCGACGGTGGACGGCCGCCCGGTGCCAGAGCTGGTCGATGCCGAATGGCTCGACGAGGTGTTCGTGCCGCGGGTGGCTCGGCGCGGGGCGCAGATCATCGAGGTGCGCGGGGCATCCAGTGCGGCATCCGCCGCCAGTGCCGCCATCGATCACGTGTACGACTGGGTGAACGGAACCGGTGAGGGCTGGACCTCTGCCGGCGTCACGACCGGCGGCGCGAACGCGGGGGTCGCCGCCGCGTACGGGGTGCCCGATGGGTTGGTGTGCTCGTTACCGGTGCGGTCCGTCGGCGGCGAGTGGGTCGTAGCGACGGGCTTCGAGATCTCAGCGGATGCCCGGGCCCACATCGAGACGTCGGTCGCGGAGCTCGTGGAGGAGCGCGACTCGGTGCGCGCACTGGGCCTGCTGTAGAAGGCTGCACCCACCGCGACGTTCGCTACGGCGCAAAACGCAGGATCACGTCAGGAAGGCGGCTTTGCCGTCAGGCGTCCTTCTGCAGCTGCACCAGCAGCTCGGGGCTGCGGCGGTCGAGGATGCGGCCCCCCACGTTCGCGCCGATCGCGAGTGTGACCGGGCCGAGCACGATGCCGACGACGAGAGCGATCCAGCCCCAGAGCGGCTGACCCGTCACGAGGTTCACGATCAGCAAGGCGATCTCCGGCGCGTTGACCAGCGCGAGTACGCCCCAGGTGATGAACGTCGACCCGAGCAGGGCGGTATTGGCACCGGGCCGAGTCTTGAACGGGTTGTCCCCAGGGGAAGGCGCGGGGAAGACCACGACGGCCGACGTCACGGAGCAGACGCCGAGGCCGCCGAGCAGCAGACCGACGGAGAGTCCGAGCAGCGCGGGCACGGGCATCCAGTCGTGCGCGACGGCTGCGGTGATGAGGGTGATCGCCACTACGGCGGGAAGCCCGAAGACCAGCACGGCGGATGCCCGCCCCCACCGGTCTGCACGCCCGGGCACCGCCTTGCTCATGTGCAGCACGAACGCCGTCGAGTCGTACGACACGTCGGCGATCAGCGTGATGCCGAGCACGAACGCGACGAACGGTCCCGCAGCCTGCAGCAGGAACGTGCCGCCGGTCAACGACGAGTAGAACCAGAGCAGCAGCGGAAGCACCGGGATGATCACGAGCTGACGCAGGTAGCGCGGGTCACGGAACCAGTAGGTGAGGCAGCGCGCCGCGATGACGCCGGCCGGCGTGTCAGGGAACCGCCCGAACAGGCCCAGCTTTCCCTGCGCGCGCACCCGCGACGTGGCGTGGACCGGCGTGACCAGCGCACGAGCGAGCCCCCAACGCCACACCAGGAACACCACGGCGATCGTCGCGAGACCGATCAGCGCCCTCAGCACCGCGCCGAGCGGATCGCCGACCGCGACCTGCGACGGGATCGCCCAGATCGCCCCGAGCGGAGTCCACGACATCGCGTTGGCGAGGTTGGGCAGCACATCCTTCGAGTTCTCGAGCGACGATGCGGTGCCTGCGATGATCGGCCCGACCAGCACGAGAGGAATGAAGATCAGAATGCCTGCGGCCTCGCGGAACCGCCGCCCCGATGACAAGCCGCTCGCCGCAGAGGTGACGGCACGTGACAGCATCACGCAGAGCAGCGCGCCCGCGATGCCGCAGAGCAGGGCGAGGACGGCGACCCCGGGCATCCTGAGCCATGATCCGAACGTGAAGACCGACGCCACCATCGTGATCGCGCCGGGAATGCCGACGACGCCCGAGATCAGCAGCCCGGTGAGCAGCTTGTTCAGCGGGATGGGATAGACGGCGAGGTGCGGCGCGTCGAGTGTCTGCTCGATCGGCAGGAACAGCGGGATGATCGCCCAGCCGAGCGTGAGCGCCGAACCGGCGAGCACGACGATGGTGCGCAGCAGATCGACCGGAGCGAAGTTCAGCGCGAACAGCCCGAGGATGACCATGGCGAGCACGAAGAGGCCGTACAGTCCGCCGATGATCACGGCGATCAACTGCCCGACGCTGCGCTTGAGGCTGTTGCGCAGAACGAGGAGGCGCAGCCTTACGAGTGCCGCAACCACTCCGGGCCCTCCTGCACGCGTCGGCCTCCGACGAGCTCGACGAAGCGGTCCTCGAGGTCTTCGCCGCCGCGAACATCGTCGATGGTTCCGGATGCCACGACCCGCCCGCTCGTGATCACCGCGACGTGATCGCACATGCGCTGCACCAGGTCCATCACGTGCGACGACACGATGACGGTGCCCCCACCGCTCACGAACCCGCCGAGGATGTCACGGATGTTCGCCGCCGACACCGGATCGACCGATTCGAACGGCTCGTCGAGCACGAGAAGCCGGGGGGCGTGCACCATGGCGCACGCGAGCGCGATCTTCTTCGTCATGCCGGCCGAGTAGTCGACGACGAGAGTTCCGGCAGCGGACTGCAGGTCGAGCAGTTGCAGCAGATCCTTGGTGCGCGAAATGGCCGTCGGGCGGTCCATGCCGCTGAGCACGCCGGCGTAGATGACCAGCTGCTCGCCCGTCAGACGGTCGAACAGTCGCGCGCCGTCGGAGAGCACGCCGACCCGCGCCTTCGCCTCGAGAGGGTGCTGCCAGACATCCACTCCATGCACCGCCACCGCGCCCGCATCCGGCCGCAGCAGTCCGGTCGCCATGCTTAGCGTCGTGGTCTTGCCCGCACCGTTCGGTCCGACCAGGCCGTAGAAGCTTCCGGCGGGAACGTCGAGGCTGATGCCGTCGACGGCGTGATTCTGCCCGAACGTCTTGAAGAGTCCGCGGATCGACAGCGCCGCCTCCGGGTCGGGCTCCGGTGATAGGTACTGAGCGGTCGGCGCGATGTAGGCGGCCGGCGCACTCGCCGGTTGCACGGCATCCTGTGCCGGATGCTGCTGCCCCCGCTCGGGCGGGGTCGGAGGGTTCACGGCGGTCATATCGTCCTTTCCGGTGACGGTATGGAACTCGTGGTGCTGCATGGCGACCCTCTGCCGCGAGCGCACGACGAATCATCCGTGCGGCGGGGGTTGAGCTACACACTCTATTGGGGGGAGGGTGCAGCGGCCATCCTCCCTGCGGCGGATGCCGCCCGCTGCTACCGGGCGCAGGACTACCAGCCGACGGACTTGGCCGCGCCGACGAATCCGATGATCCAGCACGCCAGGCTCAGCACGAGGGCGCCGAGGCCGACCCACCAGGACGTTTGTCGCTCCACGATGCGGACGATCCCCCACGTGAGTCCGGTGAGCAGCAGGAAGATCGACGCGACGCCCGCGACCATCAGAGAGAGGAACGCGCCCTGGGCACTGCACGACTCCGGAGGGCAGTAGTCGATGAACGCCAAGCCGAACAGCGCGACGAACGCCGCCACTCCGATCAGCCCGACGGACAGCACCCACATCACGATCGAGACGATGATGTCCCACACGATCAGCGGAGGCTTCTCGGCGGGCAGGGTCACACCCGCGAGCCTACCGTTCTGTCTACTGTGGGAGCCTGGGCGAGCGCCGGAGCCCTGGCTACTGCTGAGAGCTTTGAGCCGCGATGGCCGCCCTCGCGCCGGCGACGATGTCGTCTGAGGTGTTGGCGTGACCGGCGATGCCCCATCCGCCGTTCGGGGACTCCTGCAGCAGCACCCAGGTGCGGTCGGCGACCGAAGCATCCCCTGCCGCTTCGGCCACGATCGCGGTGAGGTCGGCGACGACGCCGAGCTGCTTCGGCCGGTCGAGCGTGCCGATCGGCGTGAGCACCTGCACCCGCACGTAGTTGCTCTCGCCGTCGACGTTGGCGATGGCCGCTGCCGGAAGCTCGTGCACGAACGCGGCGGTATTCGCGCGGAAGTACGTGATGTCGGGCACGCCCTCATTGCGCATCACCGCCGCCGCGAGATCTTGCGCGAGAGTGTGGACATCCGCGAACGTGCCCTCCGTCGCGTACACATCGATCATCGGCATGACTGCATCCCCTTTTCCTATGACGCGCGTCATATTGTGTGAGTATCCCCTATGACATTCGTCATAGTCAAGGTGCAATCGCGGCTCGGTATGA